>JBAVZX010001262.1:0-5956 GCA_049589015.1 Phormidium sp.
TTGCAGGATACGCTGTTGTTTAATGGCACAATCCGGGACAACATTAGTTTAACTAACCCAGAAGCTACGGATGAGGAAATTATCGAAGCAGCTAAGATTGCCGTAGCTCATGACTTTATCATGTCCTTGTCTAATGGATATAACACGGTGGTCGGTGAACGGGGTTCCTCGCTTTCGGGGGGACAAAGACAAAGGATAGCTATAGCTAGAACTGTGTTGCAAAGCCCTAGAATGCTAATTCTGGACGAAGCTACTAGCGCCCTCGACTACCACTCGGAACACCAAGTCTGTGAAAACTTAGGAAAGGCATTTAAAGATCGAACTGTCTTTTTTATTACTCACCGTCTGAGTACTGTCCGAAGTGCAGATTTAATACTTATGATGGATCAAGGTGCAGTTGTAGAACAGGGAACTCACAAAGAACTGATGGCGCTGAAAGGACGTTACTATTGCCTCTATCAGCAACAGGAATCAGAAATTATGTAAGTAATTGGTCATTAGTCATTAGTTATTAGTTATTACCAAGAAGAAATAACAGATGACCAGTGACTAATGACAATTAAAAAATTCTAAAATCCAAAATCTAAAATTCACAAGGGGACTAATAGCAAATGACTACTAAACAAACAACGGAACATCATACCAATGGCAATGGCAATGGCAATGGCATTGGCAAGCAAAACAATGCTACTCAACTGAAGGAATTTGAGACAGTTTGGGAACCTAAAGAACAACCGATAATTAAAACTCCTTTGCCTTTTCGCCCTGATGACCAACCTGTTATTTTAGAAAGACCTTCTTGGTGGTCACACGCTTTTGTTTGGATGATTATTGGTGTGACTGGCGCTGGGTTACTGTGGGCTGGTTTTGCACCGCTCGATCAAACTGTACCCGCGCAGGGTAAGTTGGAAGCAGAGGGTGCAGCTAAAGAATTACGTGCGCCTAATGGTGGGGTAGTTAGAGATATTTTTGTTAAAGATGGCGATCGGGTTACCAAAGGTCAAGTATTGTTAGTACTAGACTCCTTAGCACCCCAAGCAGACTTAGATGCCTTGCTCAAACAACGGGAAATCTTGCTCAGAGAAAACCAGTTTTACAATGGTCAGTTTAAAGGACAATTAGCTAGCTCTAATATCGCCAACACTAGCCCGGAATTCCAAGAATTATTAAAGTCAAAAGTGGCTTTGGTATCAGAAAATCAATACCTTGCGGCATTGGCAAATGGTAAGGGTTCACCGACGCAACTAGGCGGTGATGAGTTTTTAGCTAACCAACAAGGACTTTTAGTCGCTAGTCGCGCTGAATCTCAATCTCGTCAGGAAGCAGCTAGATTGCAAATTGAACAGTTGCAAGCACAATTAGCTCAGGTGGGAACTCAGTTAGCGGCAGCAAAGTCGCAAATCCCCATGTACGAACAGCAAATCAGCACTTCTAGAGAGCGTGTCCAGGCGGCGCAAAGGCAATTGGAAAGCGCTAAGCAGCAACTACCGAATTCCGAAAAGCGCCTTGCTACGGCTAAGGAATTGTTGAAAACAGATGAAGCACTGCTGAAGAGAATTTTACCTGTTGTCAAGGAAGGAGTTTTGTCTCAGTTGCAAGCTGAACGGCAAATACAACAGATATTAACTCGTAAAAATGAGGTAGTCGGTAGTGAAGCGGAAATTCTTTCCCGGCGAGAGCAAATTGATAGCGTTTCCGGGGAAATTGCTCAGCGGGAAAATGAAATTACGCTGCGGGAAACAGAGTTGTTGAGGACTAAAGCCGAAATTGAACGTTTAGAAGGAGATCAACAACGCTTAAATGCAGAAATTGACAAAGCGAAAAAACAATGGCAAAATTCCATTGCTTTTTCGGAAAAAGATGTGCGGACAAAAATCGCTGATAACCACAAACGTATCGCAGAAATTGATAGTCAGTTGGCTCGGTTGCGCTTGGAAAATCAGAAAAAGCTAGACGAAATTGACGCTCAGCTTGCTAAGGCAAGACAAGCCGTACAATTCCAGAAAGTTGAAGCTCCTGTGGATGGTGTAGTATTTAATTTAAAACCCACTGGCCCAGGATATGTGGTGAGACAAATTGATACCGAACCTGTGCTGTCAATTGTGCCTGATGATAAGTTGGTGGCAAAAGTTTACCTGACAAATCGGGATATTGGTCAGGTTGTTGATAGATTAAATAAAAAACAAGATGGTTTGCCTGTGGAAGTGAATATAGAGTCTTTCCCATCTACGGAGTTTGGTACTTTGCAAGGTAAGTTGACTTCTATTGGTTCGGATGTTTTACCACCAACTCAGGAACGTCCTTATTACAGTTTCCCAGCAACTATTGAACTGACAAAACAGACTTTGAATATTAATGGTAAGGAAATTCGCCTCCAGTCTGGGATAGCTGTTAACGCTAGTATTAAGGTGCGGAAGCGGACTTTGTTGGGTATCTTTACCGAGTTGTTCCAAAAACAAGTTGATCACTTGGAAACTGTGCGTTAAAGGTAGAAGACAAATGAACAGAGATTTTTTGATGCGATCGCAGAATCTCTGTTACTGTATCTTCTTAAATAACTTATTTTGTTCATCAGAGATTTATCGCTCTTTTATAACTCTGATCCAAACACAAAAAGAAAAGCCAAATTTTATAGGTAAGTTGTTGCGCTTTAGCGCAACAACTTACCTTTTTGAATGTGCCAGTTGGGTAAGTCCTGGATCAGCATTAATGTTAGCTCCTACAAGGCTTTTCTTCATTACAACTAAAGGTTCAGTATTTCTACGAAAGTTGGCTATCCCGTACTTATGATGATATAGGACTTACGCAGCCAGAAGTTCGAGCGAGACACTACTAACGCAAGATATCTTTACAATAACTTAAAAAAACCAAGGATTATAAATATTTCATAGCAAGTGTAATTTAGTTATATTTTGTAATTAAAATATATTAACATGATTTATACTTAAATATTGTCACATAAAACATATCGTCCTCATATTTCTAGTAACCTACTTTCAAGGTAGATATATGCAGCCAAAGGGAAATACAGATAGCCAAAAAAGCTTATTTCAACAGATAGAGACGAGCCGTTTTAAGCCTATTTATTTGTTTTATGTCTTATTAGTTATCCTAGCCATTATATTGCCACTGGTACTTTGGGAATTAAAAAAGCTAAATTTAGTGCCATTTGTAAGTTTTACAAGACCCCAAGACTTTGTTTTTGAGTTGTTTGGGGGATTTATTTCCTTTATTCTTGTATTAATTACCTGGCTTGAAATCAAAAGAAGGAAAATTAAGGATCTGGCGACTCTTTTGCCCATTCTGTTGGGTTTGCTTGTCACCTTCACTTTTATTTTCAATATTGCTGAAACAACTTTTGATGTGAGACCTAAATCTGATTATATTGCTTTTGAAAAAGGTGCCAAGGCGATCTTCAGCGGAATCAATCCATATATTGAGCAAGGAAATCCTTATGTCTACCCGCCATTAGTAGGACAAGTAATGGCACTTTTATATCAAATAATCACTCAGATTCCTTTGTTGCAATTTGAAAACGAAGATAAAGGTTGGAAGATAGTTTTTTATCTTTATCAATGTAGCCAGCTGTTATTAATTATGTTGGCTTATTATTTGAATTATAGATTAGCTAGGAATATAGGTTTGAAATCCATACCTGCTTCTTTAATTGTTACAGCTTTCTTGATATTTAATCAATCAGTCATTAGAACCCTTAATTTTCATCAAACTAATCTATGGATATTAAACTGCTTTTTGATCGGTATTCTCTTACAGCAGAGTTATCCCTTCATTAGTGGTTTTGCTATAGCGCTTGGGGTTCATATAAAAATGTATCCTTTTATTTTAATACTTCCTTGGGTTGCCATGAGAAAATGGCGACTTGTTGCAGGTTCAGGGATAGGATTGTTGGCTATTGCAATAGTTCAAACAAATTTCGGGCGTGATTGGACAATATTGCGATATTTTTTAGATTACATGAAAAATGTCAGCAAACCAACTCCTTACCGGAATAATAGTATTAACAGCGTTATTACCAATTTCTTTCAAATTCCTCATAAGTTATTTGGTACTTCTTTTGATTTGGTTCCTTTAATTGTATCTATAATCACCGTTGCTATTATAATTTGGTTTTTGATTAGATTTTTACAACGAGAGAGAATTTACCGCCAATTAAACGAGGCTGCTAGTTCTGATAACCAAAATCATTGGAATGAAATATACAGATTTTATGGACATTCTATGGATGCTATTGCATTGGGTCTGTTGATATCACCTTCAGTTTATGAGCATCATTTCATCGTTGCAATTCCTGTTGCTCTCTGGGCAATTGTAACGCGCAGATTAGATAAACCAGCACCCATTGCTTTTGGTATTTTTCTGATATTTTGCGTACCTACCTTTGATCTTTTCCCTTTTAGTTTCCATCGATTAGTAGGACTACTAATTATTGTTTACTTTACGGCTCCTGAGTCACTCCGTAATTACTTCTTGCGGCAAAGTAAAAGGAGCGCAAATTTTAGGGATTCTAGAAATTTGCTTTTAGAAGATATTCCCGAGGGAGGGAGTTAAATGATGCAGATAAATCATGACAATACTGCTCAGAAAAGCCTGCTCATTGCCATCCCGTCATTTAATGATTGGGAGGCTCTAGAAAAACTCCTAATTTTGATTGACCAGGCTAAATTTCCTCAAGTAACTAATCTAGAAGTTGTCATTATTGATGACTATTCAACTAGACTTATTCCTGATTCACTAATTAACCAAGTTTATCAGCAGATTCAAAAAGTTAGTATTCTCCGACTGCGCCGCAATCTTGGTCATCAGAGAGCCATAGTAATTGGCTTATGTTATGTGTATTCCCATTTAAAGTGTGATTGGGTTGTTGTCATGGATGGCGATGGGGAGGATAATCCTTTTGAGATAGAAAGCCTATTGCTTGCTTCCGATAAAGCAGGGAATAATCAAATCATTTTTGCTAAACGGAGTAAGCGATCTGAAAGTAGAGGCTTTAAGTTCTCTTACTTCGGCTACAAAAAACTTTATCGACTGCTTGTAGGAAGAGAGATCAGCGTCGGAAATTTTAGCTTATTACCATTTTCTTTGTTGAGAAATGTAGTGGTAGTTTCAGAGATATGGAATCATTACTCTTCAGGTCTTCAACGTTCTCGCATTCCTTACATTGAAGTAGGTGTGCCTCGGTCGCGGCGACTCGCCGGACAGCCTAAGATGAATATGGTGTCACTTGTCACTCATGGTTTAAGTTCTATAGCGGTTTATGGGGATATTGCGGGAACGAGAATCCTATTAACTACGGCAATCTTATTAGTTCTTTTATTGCTGGTGTTATGTATAGTTTTACTGATTAGATTCTTTACTAATTGGGGAATACCAGGTTGGGCTACTTACGTATCTGGTTTCTTAATTTTATCTCTTTTCCAACTTATCTTTATGGGAACTATTTTCAGTATGATGATTTTGTCTGCACGCAATAGCTTTAACTTTATTCCAATTCGCGATTATGAACATTATGTCGATCAGTTTTTTAGGATAAACAGATAGAGGAATTTGCAATGGTTAAGGATAATAAAATTGCGGAAAAAATATGGTAAAAAAGTTTCTACAAGTCTTTTCGAGATATCCCACTTATCTTATTGTTGGGGGGTGCGTCACTCTAGCAACAATTTTGCTCCGCAGTCTGATTGGCTTGCTAATTAAAGATGATTCAACTGCTAAATATCTATCTTCTATCATCTTAACCTACATCATTGGAATTTATTTGAGTTTCGTTGCTCATAAATCTATTACGTTTAAGGTAAAGGACAACGTATCAACCTCTCAAACTTTGAAGTTTATAGCTATACATATTGTGGGAATGGTTATAACTTTATTCTGCTCAATTAAATTACGTGAAATCGTTCTTGATTATTGGTTGCCAGTTGAGGTATCAAAAATGTCT
>JBAVZX010001263.1:0-1880 GCA_049589015.1 Phormidium sp.
AAAATGCTGGTGCGAAGGCGTAAGTTAGGGCTAGCGAACCAAATACGTTCTTCGGAATACATAGTTTCATATTCGGTAATTAGCGTCATCGCGCCGTCACTACCCATAATGTAGCGTCCAGCAACTCCGGCTTTTTCCGCGTAACCGACATCGCGCAATAATTTGCCTTCACCTGGTTTATCGGGATCAGGAATTGGTACTAGCACTGAGGAACCAGTGTGTTTTTCTTGATCCCATTCCATTGTGCCGTCCCAACTGACTCTGGCACCGCCCCAAGCTAAACTAGGGTCAATTTCATACTGTTGGCATAGTTCGAGCACTTCTGGATCATTGGCTGGCAGCATTTCAATTGTGATATCTGATTTGCCACTTTCTGATTGTTTAAATGCCAAATGGTGACTAGTGCGTTGGGAAAACCATTTACCCGCACTCATTTGAAAAAATTCTTGAATGTCCATGAATCAAATTAACTGGCGCGTTTTTAACCTGATAATCCCAATCTTAAGCGATTTGTTCTACTAAAAATTAACGAGAATGGGAATCGAAACCTCCTGCCTTTCCCTGTTCCCTGTTCCCTGTATTCCTTTCTACTGTCCTAACAGTTGCAGAGAAATAGTTGCTGCTTGGGAAACTTGGGGATGATTGTCTTTTTCCAGATATTTAAGTGCAGGAATGGTTTTAGGATGAGGAAGATGTCCTAATGCCTCGGCTAATCTTTGTCTCACCAACCAATCTGGAGATTGAGCAAATTCTAAAATTTGATCGACTGCTTGTGTTGCTTTGATTTCTCCTAAAGCTGCGATCGCTGCCTGTTGCAATACTACTTCGTCAGATTCTAGTGCTTCCGCTAGCACTTCGTAAGCCCGTGGATCTTTGAGATTTCCCAGTGAAACCGCGACACTGAAACGGACTAACCAATCTGTATCTTCGTAAAAAGCACGGGAAAGCGGTTCAAATGCTCTTGGATCTTCTAAATAACCTAACGCACCCGCCGCATCCGCACGAATTCCATAGTCTGGATCGCTCTCCAGTAATTTTACTAGTATTGGATAACATTCTTCAGTTTGCTTTAACCCTAAAGCAAATACTGCCATTGAGCGGATTTGCAAATTCTGATCATCCAAAACTTTTTTAATTAACGGTACAGCTTCGATCGCTGGTACATCCCGCAAAGACGCTAAAGCCAGCATCCGATCGCGAGAAGAATCACTATCAAGCTGAGCAGAAATTTGTTCTAGCTTAGAATTACTCATGTTTCTGAAAATTTTCGTTATATTTTGTAATATAACTTATTTAGCACATAACTTATGATATGAACCTACAAAGATCTCGCAGTTAGAAAACCAAAGATAGCGATCTTACTCTCACTAATCAGGCTATCTAAGCAAAAGATAGGACAATTTTAGGTTAAATAGGTTAAATTTGGCAATAAGGACTTTTATAGTCCCAAATTCTTAATTTAGCTTTTTGGATCACCTAAATCTGTTTGCAACTTAAAATAAATAGAAGGAGTAAGAGTAGCAACCAGCCTTTAGTATTTTTCAGGGAATCTACGATTGACAAATGTAAAATTAAGTGTCATCCAATAGACGCAAATAAGGAAATGTTAATATTTCTAATATCATTAGGTCTATTCTGATTTGATGGCACTCCTAAGAGAGGATAGTCTAAATCAGGTGACAAAATATTGACTTATGGAATCAGAAGGAATTAATAGCTTATATGAACATTGCTTGGCTCATCCAATTGATCAAGCAACTTTACCCATTCTATTGGCAGGACAAGTGCAGCCCCAACCAGAAATGGATATTAATTTCCGTGCCTCACTACTGGCTCATGTAAATTGTGCCATCATTGCTACAGATATAGAGGGCAAAATT
>JBAVZX010001264.1:0-10322 GCA_049589015.1 Phormidium sp.
ATCCTAACTCAAAACTCTGTAAGGGCGGGTTTATCTAGATATTCTGTTGGTGTTGTTAGATCAATGGAAAAACCCGCCCCTACAATTCAAAACTCATCAAGGAGGAGGCAATGACTTACACGATTACGAATAGCTGTATTGCTTGCGATCGCTGTTTACCTCAATGTCCAACTAAAGCAATTTCTGCTAAAGGACAGACCTACCAAATAGACTCTAAATTATGTAATGGTTGCGTCGGTTTTTACAGTGTTCCTCAATGTCAAGCGGTTTGTCCGACTAATAATGGTTGTGTTCGTAGTTTAAGTGCGATTGCCTCTTCTGAGGATTACTGGGAGTCTTGGTTTAACACCTATAACCATTTACTTAACCGCATCAGTAAAACTAAAGAAGACCCTTATTGGCAAAAGTGGTTTAATACCTATTCTCAAGAACTTAAAAGAGTCATTGTATCTCGTTAAATCTCAGACTGTAGGAGCAGCATTATGTCGGTAATTTATTTAGATAACAATGCAACTACAAAAGTTGATGAAGCAGTTTTAGCGGCAATGCTGCCCTACTTGACCGAGCTTTACGGTAATCCTTCCAGTATGCACACTTTTGGTGGTCAAGTTGGTAAAGCAGTTAAAGAAGCAAGAGAACAAGTTGCCGCTTTGTTAGGTGCAGAATCTACCGAAATCATCTTTACAAGTTGTGGTACAGAAGGAAATAATTCAGCAATTCGTGCCGCTTTAGCAGCACGTCCTAACAAAACTCACATTGTCACAACCCAAGTTGAACACGCCGCTGTTTTAAATCAATGTAAACAGCTGGAAAGTCAAGGTTATACTGTTACTTATCTTTCTGTAGATAGCCAAGCACAAATAGATTTGGCTGAATTGGAAGCAGCCCTCACGGGTAACACAGCTTTAGTTTCTATCATGTATGCTAATAATGAAACTGGTGTGGTGTTTCCGATCGAACAAATTGGCCAAATTGTTAAAGAAAATGGGGCTATCTTCCATGTAGATGCAGTGCAAGCAGTGGGTAAAATTCCCCTGAATATGAAAAATAGCACTGTGGATATGTTGACACTTTCTGGTCACAAATTGCACGCGCCCAAAGGTCTTGGTGCTTTATATGTGCGAAAAGGTGTGCGGTTCCGTCCCATGTTAATTGGCGGACATCAAGAAAGGGGAAGACGTGCGGGAACCGAAAATGTACCGGGAATTATTGCTTTAGGAAAAGCCAGTGAATTAGCGCTACAACATTTAGATAATGTCATGGAAGAACAAGCCTTGCGCGATTTGCTAGAACAAGGTATTCTTAATACAATTCCCGATGCTGTAGTTAACGGACACCCAAAAAATCGACTTCCTAATACTACTAATATTGGCTTCAAATATATCGAAGGTGAAGCAATTCTACTTTCTTTGAATCAGTATGGAATTTGCGCCTCTTCTGGTTCGGCTTGTACTTCTGGTTCTTTAGAACCATCCCATGTTTTACGAGCAATGGGTTTACCTTATTCGGTATTACATGGTTCGATTCGGTTCTCTTTGTCTCGTTACACCAAACAAGCAGAAGTCGAAAAAGTCTTATCAGTAATGCCGCCAGTTATTGAGCGTTTAAGAGCTTTATCACCTTTCAAGAATGACCAGGAAGCCTGGTTGCAAGAGCAAGAAAAAGCCCTAGCTACAACTCCTAAATAATGTACGGGCTGTCGGGGTGGGGTTAGCAAATAATTTCGTTAACACAGCAGAAAGATTAGCAACAAAAACCGCCCCTACAAAATTTTAGATTTTTTCCGAAACTGCAACATTTACAACAGAAATCGCTAAAGATATGTGGGAATATACAGATAAGGTAATGGACTTGTTCTACAATCCTAAAAACCAAGGATTGATAGAAGCAGCAGACAAAGCAGGAATCAAAGTTGTCACCGGAGAAGTAGGAAGCATTGCTTGTGGAGATGCCTTAAGATTGCACCTAAAAGTTGATGAAGAAACTGATATAATTCTGGAGGCTAAGTTTCAAACGTTTGGTTGTGCAAGTGCGATCGCTTCATCTTCTGCCTTAACCGAAATGATTATCGGCATGACAGTAGATCAAGCCATGAACCTCACCAACAAAGAAATTGCCGAATACTTAGGCGGATTACCCGAAGAAAAAATGCACTGTTCCGTAATGGGACAAGAAGCATTAGAAGCAGCGATTTATTCCTACAAAGGTATACCTTTAGCGCAGCATGAAGAAGACGAAAGCGCCATGATTTGTCGCTGCTTCGGGATTACCGAAACTAGGATTAAAAAGACGATTAAAGAAAACAATCTCACCAGTGCTGAACAAGTCACAAATTATATTAAAGCCGGGGGTGGATGCACTACTTGTTTAGCCGATATTGACGATTTAATCGCAGCGGTTTGGGAAGGAGTCCAACAAGAAAAAATTAACGTTCCGGTAATTGAACCAGAAACAGACACCTTACCTCAATTAACCAACCTACAAAAAATCACACTCATTCAAAAAGTATTAGAGACAGAAGTTAAACCCTTCTTAGCCGCAGATGGCGGAGATGTAGAACTCTACGACGTAGAAGGCGACAAAGTAAAAGTTGTACTCAAAGGTGCTTGCGGTTCTTGTCCTAGTAGCACGATGACTTTGAAAGTTGCGATCGAACAAAAATTACAACAATTAGTATTACCAAGTTTAGTTGTTGAATCAGTCTAAAAATCAGGAAAAAGAATCATGAAAAATTATCAACATTCCCCAGGATTACCTGTGGGGCGGTCGCCGCCAAACCCACATTTGAAGCCCAATCGACACTATGGGCGGGTTTAGCAGACAAATCTGTAATCACAGCAGAAGATTTAATTACAAAACCCGCCTCTACAAGCAATACAAGTTTCACAGCATAACACGAAGGAGACAAAGCAATGACTGACGAAAAAATTAGACAGATTGCGTTCTACGGCAAAGGCGGTATCGGCAAATCCACAACTTCTCAAAATACGATCGCAGCAATGGCAGAAATGGGCCAACGCATCATGATCGTAGGTTGTGACCCCAAAGCAGACTCTACCCGTTTGATGTTACACAGCAAAGCCCAAACCACAATTCTCCACTTAGCTGCTGAACGGGGCGCTGTTGAAGATTTGGAACTCGAAGAAGTATTGTTGACCGGATATCGTGACGTAAAATGCGTTGAGTCTGGTGGTCCAGAACCAGGTGTAGGTTGCGCTGGACGTGGAATCATCACCGCTATTAACTTCTTAGAAGAAAATGGCGCTTATGAAGACCTCGATTTCGTATCTTATGACGTATTAGGCGACGTTGTGTGCGGTGGTTTCGCAATGCCTATTCGTGAAGGAAAAGCACAAGAAATCTACATCGTTACCTCTGGTGAAATGATGGCGATGTATGCAGCTAACAACATTGCAAGAGGCGTTTTGAAATATGCACACTCTGGCGGTGTTCGTTTAGGTGGTTTGATTTGTAACAGCCGTAAAGTTGACCGGGAACTCGAATTAATCGAAACCTTGGCAAAACGTCTGAACACCCAAATGATTCACTTTGTTCCTCGTGACAACATTGTTCAACACGCAGAACTACGTCGGATGACTGTTAACGAATATGCACCCGACAGCCAACAAAATGAAGAATACCGTCAATTAGCGAAGAAGATCATCGACAACAAGAACCTCACCATTCCAACTCCAATCACAATGGATGAACTGGAAGACCTCCTCGTTGAATTCGGTATCTTGGGCGGTGAAGAAGAGTACGAAAAAGCGATCGCTCAAGACCAACAAAAAGTTACTGTCGTCTAAATCCGTTATTTGTCGGGGAATAGGGAATAGAGATAGGGAGGAAAAATTCCCTACTCCCTACACTCCTCCCTTTCCCTACTCCCTACTCCCTACTCCCTACATTGAAACGAGGCTCACCAATCATGACAACAACCAACGAAACCATAACCACTAACGAAGAGAAGAAAGAACTACTCAAAGAAATTATTGAAGCTTACCCAGAGAAAGGTGGTAAGAAACGGGCAAAACACCTCAACGTATACGAAGAAGGAAAATCTGATTGCGGAGTTAAATCCAACGTTAAATCTGTTCCTGGCGTAATGACCACTCGTGGCTGTGCTTATGCAGGTGCTAAAGGTGTGGTTTGGGGCCCAGTCAAGGATATGATCCACTTGAGTCACGGCCCTGTTGGTTGCGGTTACTACTCCTGGTCTGGTCGGCGTAACTATTACATCGGTGTTACAGGCGTTGATACCTTCGGCACCATGCAGTTTACCTCCGACTTCCAAGAAAGAGACATCGTATTCGGGGGTGACAAAAAACTGTCTAAACTGATCGATGAAATGGAAACACTCTTCCCATTAAGCCAAGGGATCACAATTGAATCTGAATGTCCGATTGGTTTGATTGGAGATGACATCGAAGCAGTGGCTAAGAAGAAAGCCAAAGACACTGGTAAGCCAGTAGTACCAGTACGTTGCGAAGGTTTCCGGGGCGTTTCTCAATCTTTAGGACACCACATTGCTAACGACACAGTAAGAGACTGGGTGTTGCCCAAAGCTGACCAATATCGCAAGACTCCTGAAGGTTTTGTTTCCAGCCCTTATGATGTCAACATTATCGGTGACTATAACATCGGTGGAGACATTTGGCCCTCTCGAATTCTGTTAGAAGAAATCGGCTTGCGGGTAATTTGCCAATTCTCTGGTGATGGTACATTCAACGAAGTAGTGATGACCCCGTTAGCAAAATTGAACTTGATTCACTGCTATCGGTCGATGAACTACATCTGCCGTCACATGGAAGAAACTTACGGTATTCCTTGGATTGAATACAACTTCTTCGGCCCAACTCAAATTGCTGATTCTCTACGGAAAATTGCCTCGAAATTTGACGAAACAATTCAAGCCAAAGCAGAAGAAGTTATCGCCAGATATCAACCCCAAGCCGAAGCAATAATTGAAAAATATCGCTCACGTTTGGCAGGCAAAACAGTAATGATGATGGTGGGTGGTCTGCGTCCACGTCACGTTATCCCAGCTTTTGAAGATTTGGGAATGCACGTAGTTGGTACAGGTTACGAATTCGGTCACAACGACGATTACAAACGTACTGCTGAATACATCGAAGACGGCACCATTATTTACGATGACGTTTCTGGTTATGAATTTGAGCAATTAGCGGAAAACTTGAAACCAGATTTGATCGCTGCTGGAATTAAAGAAAAATATGTCTTCCACAAGATGGCGTTACCATTCCGGCAAATGCACTCCTGGGATTACTCTGGCCCATATCACGGCTATGACGGATTTGCAGTGTTTGCTCGTGACATGGATTTAGCGATTAATAACCCAACTTGGAGTTTAATCAAGGCTCCTTGGAAGAACGAAGATTAAGGACTAGTTTGGGGATTGGGAATGACAGGCAAGATGCGGAATGACAGGCAGGATGCCTGTCCTACTCCCCACACTGAACACTACAAAAAAAAGTCCAGACAGTAGCGAAAGCATAGGAGAAAAATCATGGCTCAGAACGATCTAAATAAAGTTGCCGACCACTTTGATCTATTCCACCAACCAGAATATCAAACACTGTTTGAGAACAAAAAACAATTTGAAGGCAGACATTCCGACGAAGAAATCGCCCGTGTAGCTGAATGGACAAAGACTTGGGAATATCGGGAAAAGAACTTTTCTCGGGAAGCGTTAACAGTTAACCCGGCGAAAGCTTGCCAACCTTTAGGTGCGATTTTTGCGGCGGCTGGTTTTGAAGGAACTCTACCTTTTGTACATGGTTCTCAAGGTTGCGTTGCTTATTTCCGTAGCCACTTAACCCGGAATTACAAGGAACCTTTTTCAGCTGTTTCTTCTTCGATGACTGAAGATGCGGCGGTGTTCGGTGGCTTGCAAAATATGATTGAAGGCTTGGCAAATGCCTATGCTCTTTACAAGCCAAAAATGATTGCTCTGTGTACAACTTGCATGGCAGAAGTAATCGGTGATGACTTGGGTGCGTTTATCACTAACTCGAAGCAAGCGGGTTCTGTTCCAGTAGATTTTCCTGTTCCTTTTGCTCATACTCCTAGTTTTGTGGGTTCTCACGTCACTGGTTATGACAACATGATGAAGGGGATTCTGACTTGCTTGACTAAGGACAAGAAGACAGAAACCAAGAATGGTAAATGGAACTTTATTCCTGGTTTTGATGCTTACACTAGCAATATCCGGGAATTGAAGAGAATCTTCAATTTGATGGGTGTTAATTACACGGTTTTGGCTGACAATTCGGATTCTTTTGATGCTCCGAATGAAGGCGAATTCGTGATGTACAATGGTCTGACAACTTTGGAAGAAGGTGCAGATTCCATTAATGCTGAAGGGACAATTTCTTTCCAAAAATACGCTACAGAAAAGACCCTCAACTATATCGAAAGTGAGTGGAAACAAGAAACGGCAGTTTATCGCCCAGTTGGAATTCGCGGTACTGATGAATTCTTGCAAGCGCTTTCTAAGATTACCGGACAACCTATTCCTCGCGAATTGGAAGTTGAACGGGGTCGGGCTATTGATGCGATGAATGATTCCCAATCTTGGTTACATGGCAAGCGCGTTGCGATGTACGGTGATCCTGATTTGGTGATGGGTTTGATTAGCTTCTTGTTGGAAGTTGGTGCAGAACCAGTTCACATTGTTGTGACTAACAGCAATGATAAATTTGAAGCTGAAGCAAAAGCATTGTTAGCTTCTAGTCCTTATGGTGCAAATGCTACTATTTGGGGTGGCAAAGACCTCTGGCACATGAGAAGTTTGATCTTCACTGAACCAGTTGATTTGTTGATTGGCAACTCTTACGCTAAATACCTGTGGCGTGATACTGGTGTGCCCCTGGTTCGTATTGGTTATCCAATTTTCGATCGCCACCACATGCACCGCTATCCTATCTACGGCTACCAAGGTGCGTTGAACCTACTCAACTGGATTGTGAATACAATTCTCGATGATTTGGATCACAAGACTGACATTCCTGGTAAGACTGATATCTCCTTTGACTTGATTCGGTAGAGGTGATTGGGGAGTGGGGAATGACAGGTGGGGAATGACAGGCAAGATGCCTGTCCTACCCCCTAGCCCCTACCCCCTAGCCCCTGACCCCTGACCCCTGACCCACTCTCTACTTGGTTTTGATTACAATGTCTACTATTACTCACGATCACGATCATCCGATTCCTAGAGGTCGCCCTGGTTTTGATATTTTATTTCCTTTGCGGCGCTGGGTTGATAGTTTAGCGGTAAGCGATCGCAAATTAGCTCATTTCCTTTGTACGTTCATCCCCTGTTGCTGCCCTTTTGAAAGAGATGTGACTTTATTCGGTCACACTTTTCATATTCCCCCACTTTGCAAATTAAATCCTCTCTATTACGAATTTGTCTACCTGCGCCTCCGCGCCCTTACCTACCTTGCTGATGATTGCGGTGAGGATGTTACTAAATACATCTGTTAATAGGTAATGGGTAATGGGTAATAGGTAATCGGAAATAACCAATTACCAAAAACCAATTACCAATGACCAAGAACTAATCACAAGTTACCAATTACCAATTACCAATTACCAAGAGAGCCATGAAAATTACTCAAGGTAAAATCGCTGAACTTCTCAACGAAAAAGCTTGCGAACATAATCACCACAAAGACGGGCAAAAGAAGAATAAATCTTGTACACAACAAGCCCAACCTGGTGCTGCCCAAGGTGGTTGTGCTTTTGATGGAGCTAGTATTGCTTTAGTACCTGTTACTGATGTAGCACATTTGGTTCATGGACCGATCGCTTGTTCAGGAAATTCTTGGGGAAGTCGTGGTAGTCTTTCTTCTGGCCCGACTCTTTACAAGACAGGTTTTACCACCGATTTAAGCGAAAATGATATCATTTTTGGTGGGGAAAAAAAGCTCTACAAAGCTATTTTAGATGTTCAAAGTCGTTACCAACCAGCGGCGGTTTTTGTTTATTCGACTTGTGTAACTGCGTTGATTGGTGATGATTTGGATGCAGTTTGCGAAGCTGCTGCTAAAAAAATTGGAATTCCGGTAATTCCGGTTAATTCTCCTGGTTTTGTTGGTAGCAAAAACTTGGGTAATCGCATCGGCGGTGAGGCATTATTAGAATATGTTGTCGGAACCGCCGAACCAGAATATACTACGCCATTCGACATTAATTTAATTGGGGAATACAACATTGCTGGGGAAATGTGGAATGTTACTCCCCTATTTGAAAAGTTGGGCATTCGGGTTCTCGCTAAAATCACAGGTGATGCTCGTTATCAAGAAATCTGCACCGCCCATCGCGCCAAATTGAATGTAATGATCTGCTCAAAAGCACTGATCAACATGGCGAGAAAGATGGAAGAAAAGTATGGTATTCCTTACGTTGAAGAATCTTTCTACGGTGTTGAGGATATCAATCGCTGTTTGCGAAATATTGCCGCAAAACTTGGCGATGCAGATTTACAAGAACGGGTGGAAAAATTAATTGCTGAGGAGACAGAAAAGCTTAATCAAGCCCTTGCGCCTTATCGCGCCCGGTTACAAGGTAAACGAGTGGTACTTTACACCGGGGGTGTAAAAAGTTGGTCGATTATTTCAGCTGCTAAAGATTTAGGTATGGAAGTAGTCGCCACTAGTACGAAGAAAAGTACGGAAGAAGATAAGGCGAAAATTAAAGAATTGCTGGGCAAAGATGGCATAATGCTAGAAAAAGGCAATGCTGCCGAATTGTTGAGAGTTATTGATAAAACTAAGGCAGATATGTTGATTGCCGGAGGACGTAATCAATATACAGCTTTAAAGGCAAAAATCCCTTTTCTTGATATTAACCAAGAACGCCATCATCCCTACGCAGGTTACGAAGGAATGGTGGAAATGGCAAGGGAATTAGACGAAGCACTTCATAGTCCAATTTGGGAACAAGTACGTCAACCTGCACCTTGGGATTAGGGACTGGGGACTGGGGATTGGGAATTGGGTAATTTCCCTTTCTATCTACCAATTACTATCACCAACTACCTATTACCAACTACCAACTACCTATTACCAATTATCAAAAGAAATGGCTACTGTACTTAACCCCAAAAAATCTGTTGCTGTTAATCCTCTGAAACAATCTCAACCTTTAGGTGCAGCTTTAGCTTTCTTAGGTTTGAAGGGAATGATGCCGTTATTTCATGGTTCCCAAGGTTGCACAGCTTTTGCTAAAGTAATGTTGGTGCGGCACTTCCGAGAAGCGATTCCTTTAAGCACTACGGCGATGACGGAAGTAACGACGATTTTAGGGGGAGAGGATAACGTCCAAACGGCGATTTTAACTTTGTTGGAAAAGGCAAAACCGGAAATTATTGGTCTTTGTACGACGGGGTTAACGGAAACTAGAGGGGATGATATGGAAGGCATCCTCAAAGAGATTAAAAAACGTCATCAAAGTATTAATGATTTACCTTTAGTTTTTGTTTCAACTCCTGATTTTAAAGGGGCGTTACAAGATGGTTTTGCGGCAACTGTGGAAGGGATTGTTAGTCAGATTCCCCAGAAGGGTGAAACAGAAAAAGATCAAGTAACAATTCTGGTGAGTTCGGCGTTTACTCCTGGGGATGTGGAGGAGATTAAGGAGATTGTAACTGCTTTTGGGTTGAAGGCGATCGCAGTTCCCGATCTTTCTGATTCTCTGGATGGACACTTAACTGATGGTGACTTTAGCGCCGTAACTACCGGGGGGACAAGTGTTGCTGATTTAAAAAGTGTTGGTGCTTCTGCTTTCACTTTAGCTTTTGGGGAAAGTATGCGAGGTGCGGCGAAAATTTTACAGCAAAGATTCGGCACTGAATATCAAGTTTTTCCCCGACTGGTTGGATTAAAAGTTGTCGATGATTTTCTGGTAAAATTATCTCAGTTAAGTGGGCAATCTGTACCGGAAAAATATCGCCGCCAACGCCGTCAATTACAAGATGCTATGTTAGATACTCATTTCTATTTTGGACGAAAGAAAGTATCTTTGGCATTGGAACCGGATTTGTTATTTTCCCTTAGCTGTTTTCTACAGGAGATGGGGGCAGAAATTCAAGCTGCTGTTACCACTACTCAATCACCTTTATTAGCAGAAATTCCCGTGGAATCTGTGACAATTGGTGATTTAGAGGACTTGGAAAATTTTGCTGTTGGTTCGGATCTATTGATTACTAATTCTCAAGGTGCTAGAGTTAGTAAAAAGTTGGGCGTACCTCTTTATCGACAAGGATTTCCGGTGTACGATCGCTTAGGTAACGGTTACTT
>JBAVZX010001265.1:0-2558 GCA_049589015.1 Phormidium sp.
GTTGAATAAGTCTTGTAGTGGTCCCCAGTTCCGACATTCTTGGGCTTCTTGTCCTAATCCCCGGAGGTAAGGTACAGTTTCTTCGCCAAAGTAGTCGGAATATTCTTGAGAGTCTACTAGTGCGTCGATTAATCCAGGTAAGCCTTTTTGGGAAACAATTGCAAAATATTTTTGCACCTCTTCCCGCGAAGAAGGCCCTCTGCCTAAAATGTGCCGGAAAGCTAATTCTAATGCCCGACTGTTGATATATGGCTGATAAAAATTCTGCCGATATAAAGGAGATTTACCCAAACGACGGATAAATTCCTTCATCGAAATCTCACAATTTTTTACCTTCGACTCCAAATCGGAAATCGATAAAGAGTAAGCACGAGTAATATCTCGCTCAAACACCTGTCTGTATGCCGCCTTAACGATTTCCTGCTTCTCTGCCGCAGAAAGTCCCGGCTTCATGACAAACTTAGGCCGCCGTTGGGCCGAAAGAGCGTAAATTTGTGGCAGTTGTAAACCTTGCTGATCGACTGTTGGACGTTGCCGCAATTTGTCGGAAGGTGTAGGAGCTTTAAACTCAGAAATCAGCACGTCAAAGTATTGGCTGACTATATTGGTTCCTTCTTCGTCTTGCCGGAAATAACCCAATGCGGCTACTTTCATTTCCTGCAACGCTACTATTGTCGCTTCCCCAGAGCAGGCATTCTCGATAATTTCCCGCAATCCTCTGGTATTTACAGCAATAATATTTGGATCGCCTGCAACGATCGAGTATGTCAGATAACGCAAGAACCAAGACAAATCGCGCAGCGATTTAGTCATGTTCCCAGGGCCATACCGAGCCACGTTAATTGGACGAAAGCCTTGGGACACAGGTCCACCACCAGAAGCAGAAAATAATGACCTGATTCCTTCCAAGAAACCACCACTACTTTCTACAAAAGTGGCAGTTCCTAGTTTCATTGATTCTTTAGTATCCAAGGCCGTGCCAGCCATTGTCATTACTGGCTCTTCTTGGGGCTTTTCCAAGAATGCCATTGGTGAACCACCGATGAATATCCGGTTAGCTGCCCTAGATACGATGATTTCGGAATTTTTAGTTAAGGTTTGGGCAATTTCTAGCCGCTTACTGCCAGAACTGAAGTAGTTAGCTAGTTCGTTCAGTTCACCACGTTCTAAGAAACGGTCTTGTTGTTCCGCTTGGGATATTGTTGCCACTGGCAGGGTTTGGTAAAGCTGCGGACGTGCAACTGAGCTTCCACCACTTGCTTTAACACTCATTGGATCTCAAAAGCTCCCTATAGTTTCTACCCTTTGTTAAACCCGACTGGGTATGCCTGATCTGGGTCAAAGTTTCATGATTAGAATGCTTTGTCCCTACTCCAAAACAATCTTTGATTTTTTGCCTCTTCTTAGGGGCAGGTTTTGTTGTTAATTCTTCTGTTATTGATCATATTGATCAAGAATTATCCCCTAAACCCCCCTCTACAAGGGAAAAGATGCCATCAAGACTGTTGGGAGTTAATCAACCCAGTCTTTAGATTAGAATGTTTCGTGCTTGTCACACTCATTTATTAAGAAGTGTGTACAACTATATTCGACTGTTGCCCACACATCATACTTTATCTTCAGACGTTAGCTGAGAAAAAAGATAAGTTTTGTTACAGTTGGTCATTTGCTTGATGTCATTTGTTATTTGTCATTAGTCATTTGTACTATGGGCGGGTTTAGTAGATAACTTCTTCTTGGTCTCTTGAAACAATCTCAAGGACAAAATCCATTCCTACGACTAATGACTAATGATTAATGACTAATGACTAATGACTAATGACTAACGACCAATGACCAACCAAGATATTAGTTCTGCTGTTCAACGTCTTTACGATACTTATCCTTTTCCACCAGAACCGCTACTGGATACTCCGCCACCGGGATACAATTGGCGCTGGAATTGGTTAGCAGCTTATAACTTTTGTGCTGGAAGAAAACCCCCAAAGCAAAATATTCGGATTCTTGATGCTGGATGTGGTACGGGTGTTGGGACTGAGTATTTGGTTCATTTGAATCCTGAAGCTGATGTAACGGCGATCGATCTCAGTGTAGGTGCGTTAACTGTAGCAAAGGAACGCTGTCAACGTTCTGGCGCTAATCGTGTCCAATTCCATCACCTCAGTCTTTATGATGCCGAACAACTGCCTGGTGAGTTCGATTTTATTAACTGTGTGGGAGTTCTGCACCATTTACCAGATCCAAAACGGGGGATTGAATCTTTAGCTGCTAAATTAGCTCCTGGTGGACTATTTCATATTTTCGTCTATGGGGAATTGGGACGCTGGGAAATTCAATTAATGCAAAAGGCGATCGCTCTCCTCCAAGATCACAAAGTCGGTGATTACCGCGATGGTGTCCAAATTGGTCGGCAAATCTTTGATTCATTACCAACAGATAACCGACTTGTCAAGAGAGAGAAAGAACGTTGGTCAATGGAAAATCAACGAGATGAATGTTTTGCCGATATGTATGTTCATCCTCAAGAGATTGATTACAATGTCGATTCTCTCTTTGAA
>JBAVZX010001266.1:0-7630 GCA_049589015.1 Phormidium sp.
ACTCACTGACTTGATTCGGCATATTGTCGAACAATGTCTAGATGAGTATTTTGGAGATCCTGACGAGGGAAAGGAAATTAGAGAAGAAGTCAGGCAAGAATTACTTGAGCAAATGAAGCGAAAAGAAGCGGGAGAACATGGAATTCCACTTGAGGAAGTTGTTAAACAATTAGGTTTAGATCGGTAATGACTATTGTGTTGAATTAAAGGCAGAAGCCTCAACTATTCTCTATCTTGCGTCCCAAGATTCTCACTGAAGAAACTTCTCTACTCGTCGTTCTTCTAACATTGCAGCTACTTCTTCATCTGTCGGTGCTGGTTGGTCTGTTTTTAGCAAACCTCGCATTCTTTTAATGGCAGCTGAACGATCGCATTGAGAAATTGCTGTTTCTTGCAAGGATTCAATAATTGCGGTTAGTAGTGCGAGGCGATCGATCGGCGATCGCTTGTAGATTTGCTCCTTCAATTCTTGTAGCAGCATAGACGACTCCGATGCTTGAATTTCTTGACAGGTGAGGCGAAGTTAATCTTTGCTTGGTTCAATAACTGGGATACTCAACAGATCGATCAATGGCTTTAGATCCAAATACATTGTGCGATAAGGCACAGATGGTGGCAAAGACTCATTTGGATCGGTAAATTGAAACCCAAACTTTTCATAAAAGCCAGATGCGTCATAAGGAGGAATAGTATCCGGGTCGTAAAGCGCATCAACTGTCATAAAGCGCACGCCAACTGTAGGTGAAACTTCAGATGCAACGTACTCCACTGCCCATTCAACTAGACGGCGACCTGCTCCTTTAGCACGTTGATCGACCGCTAATAAACCAATTTTAATAGCTGGAAACGATCGGTACTGAACACCTTCGTCAAGTAGAATTGGTCGATCGACTTCCAGTTTATCTGCAAGTAGGGTGATGTAACCAGCAAAATTATCTTTATATCGTAAAATCCAACATTGACTGATCCGAGCGTTTATCTCTCGCTGAATGCGTCCTTGTCGCCAGTAGGTGACGAACTCACCTCGCAGACAACGAAATCCTTGACCAGAAATAGTAAGATCGGGGGTGAAATGTTCGACAGGTAGCTGAGTAAAATCAACTCCAGCAAACTTACTACTGGGCGGCATTGGCAGCTTTTTGACTATGGCGACGATCGGCAATTTTTTTAGCTAAAGCCAAAGCTGCTTCATTAGCAACATAACCGCCACTTTTAATAGCATTGGCAAGTTTTTCAACTTCGCTACCTGAAACTGGTTTGGAAACAGTATGAAGTGGGTATTTCATTTTTAAATTTGATTTACTAACTATATGAATTCTAGACGATCGCAAGCCACTATTTCACTAGCATCAACTTCAAAAGCTCCAGTTTCGATGTCGTTCGCGTAGCGTGCCGTAGGCAATCGCTACTATTTTGCCATGATTGCCAGCTTCAACTAAAGGGCGAATTTGAGTTTCGTAGATTCGATCGCCTCTTTCGGCAAATTCTTCTTTACTATAGCGGGGTTGCTGGATTGTCATTAGTTTAATTTCTCCTGCTCGAAAGTGTATATAATATTAGCGATCGTGTGTATGGCAGTAGACTATAGCTGCTAAAATCGTAAATGTACTAACTAAACTTTGACCATTATGTACTTCTATTAAACTCATTCTGTCACATCACCACTGGAGATCGAAATGCCAAAAGCCGCAAAAACGCCAGCAGAATCTGAAATTACAGATGAGCAAAGAGAAGCAGCAGAAGCCGAAATTCGAGAAAAGCAAAAAACAGTTGACTATGACACAAAAGAATATCCAGTGGGAGTGCTTGTCCAGAAATACAGAGAAGGGCTGGACGAAGACACCAGTGAGTTGTATATACCGGACTATCAAAGGCATCTGATTTGGGAAGATCATCGGCAGTCAAAGTTTATTGAATCTCTTTTGCTAGGACTACCTATACCCTATATTTTTGTAGCTGATTTGCGACCCAAGCAAGAAGATGATGAGGAGGATTTAGGTCGCTTAGAAATTGTTGATGGAACCCAACGTATCCGTACTTTAGACAGATTTCTTAATAACGAACTAACTCTATGTGGATTAGAAAAACTTAAGAATCTTAACAACTTCAAATTCAGCGATTTGTCCTTAGCAAGACAGAGACGCTTCAACCGTGCTACCATCCGCATGATTGTGCTGACTGAGAAAGCCGATGAAGAAATACGACGGGATATGTTTGAACGTATCAATACTGGTAGTGTTCAACTAAACGACATGGAAAAGCGTAGAGGCATATCTCCTGGCCCATTTGTCAAGCTTCTTGAAGAACTCGGCAAAGATCCAAAATTTATTAGACTATGCCCCATATCACCAGCACTTATCAACAAACGTGAACCAGAAGAATTTGTGTTACGTTTTTTTGCATACCTAAATAATTATAAAAACTTTGACAGAAGGGTTGATGAATTTCTTAATGAATATTTAGAAGAACATAACCATAATGGAATTGATAAAGATGGTATGCGCTCTGAATTCCATAAAATGTTAGATTTTGTTGAAAAATACTTTCCTAATGGATTTAGTAAAGCAAAAGGTAATGTAAAAACACCTCGCATTCGATTTGAGGCAATTTCCGTAGGTGTTGCACTTGCCTTGAGGAAAAAAAGCGATCTTGTACCAAAATCAATTAAGTGGCTTGATTCACCAGAATTTAAGGAATATACGACTTCAGATGCAAGCAACTCCAGACCTAAAGTAATTCGTCGAATCGAATATGTTCGCGATCAACTTCTCGGTAAATTATGACTAGTGCATTATTTCAGGACTTTAATGAACGCTCTAGAGAAGTGAGCAAATATTTTATGTTTTTGAAGAGTTTGGAGCAGGGAACTACTAAATTAACTATGGAAGGTAAGGTAGGAATTTCAAAAACAAAAGAAATTGATTCTGAGTTAATCAAGACTTTGAAAGCTAGCGGTTTTCTGTTGCTCTATAATCTAGTAGAAGCAACTATGCGAAATGCGATCGAAGCAATATTTGATGAATTGCAAAGTCAAGGAGTTTCCTACGACCAAATTACACCACAACTAAAAAAAATAGTCCTCAAGAACTTAAAGAAGCGAAATCCTGACAGAATATTGTCAAGCATAACAGCTATTTCCATTGACATTATTATTGCTGGTTTTGATAGAGAAGATATTTTTTCTGGAAACATTGATGGTAAAAAAATACGAGAGACCGCAACTGAGTATGGATTTTTAGATAGAACTGACTCTGCCAAAACAGGTGACGGAATAGATTTGTTGATAATTAAGGAAAATAGAAAGAATTTAGCACATGGCTTGAAATCTTTTTCAGAGGTAGGTAAAGATAAAACCGCAGATGAGTTATTAGAAATTAAGAATAAGACAGTCAGATATTTAAGTCAAATACTACAAAATATTGAACAGTATTTATCAAATCAAGACTACTTAGATTCATCTACTTTAGGTACGCCTTAACTAAACTGTTCAATATGATTTAGTATACTTTGGGCAATAACTTGCCCAAGTTTGACAGGCACAGCATTGCCAATTAATCGACCTACTAGATCGATCCCTACTGGTTCATCAGGGTGTATAAACTGATATGTTGCAGGAAAAGTTTGTAATAAAGCTGCTTCTCTGAGAGAGATAGCCCTATCTTGTTCAGGATGACCAAACCGACCATTACCAAAACCAAAACATTGTGTAGTAATAGTTGGACTAGGTTTATCCCATTCCATTCTACCGTATACTGCTGGATAAGTTTTACCACTTGTTTTTAGGTGGCATTCTGCAATTAAGTTTTTAGGCCAATCTCGCCAAGTTCCTCCAGGTTTGGACGCACGAATACGGCGCAGATTGAGTTCCGACAGTTTACTACATCTATGTAACCAATCTATTTGAGAAGATTGACCAGCAGAAAGTGGTTCCATATTTCCAATAATTTGTCGTACTGTTTGGTAATTATTTGGGTTATGTGTTGCTGGAATTAAGTTAATTTTGCCAAATTTTGAAGCTAGTAAAACTAATCGTTTTCGAGATTGGGGAATTCCATAATCTAGACAGTTAACTTCATAAGACTCAAAGCAATAGTTTAACTTTTTCAACAGAGTAATAAATTCTTCAAAAACTGCATGATGTTTTAACTGAAGTACATTTTCCATAGAAATAATATCTGGTTCACTTTCTTTAATTAGACGAGTAAAATCTTGCAATAGCTTCCACTTCGATTGGCGATCGTTATAACGTCTTGAATAACTGGAAAATGGCTGACAAGGGGCACATCCTGCTAATACTTTAATACTACTTCCAGAAAAATGCTCTGCTAAATCAAAGCCGCTAACATTTTCCACATCTTGCAATATAAATTTTGCTTTGTTATTGTGTTCGTAGGGAAACTTACACGCAGGATCAATATCATATCCAGCTTTGACTGGAAGACCTGCTTGCTCAAATCCATGAGTTAGTCCTCCAGCACCACAAAACAGATCTACTGTAGAGATGCTTTTAGCCATTCATTCTCTCTTGTAAAGATGTCTGTCCAAACATATAGACATAGCATATTTAACACACTAAATACAAGAAAGGTAGTTAGGATAGCACTCCACCCAAAAATCCCGACAGCGTTAAAATCGTTAAGCAACATTACGCTCTGTCTCTCATGTCCCACGCTGCCAACACCAAAAACGGTCATCTTCCTAACGGAATAAATCTGAATAATCTGAGTTCGATTCGCATTCGGGGTGCGAGGCAGCACAATCTGAAAAATATTGATTTGGAGTTGCCGCGCGATCGCCTTATCGTTTTCACTGGTGTTTCCGGTTCCGGCAAATCTTCCCTGGCGTTCGATACGATTTTCGCGGAAGGGCAACGGCGTTATGTGGAATCTCTCAGTGCTTATGCTCGGCAATTTTTGGGACAGTTGGATAAGCCGGATGTGGATGCGATCGAAGGTCTAAGTCCTGCAATCTCCATCGATCAAAAATCGACTTCGCACAACCCGCGTTCGACGGTGGGAACGGTAACGGAGATTTATGATTATCTGCGGTTGTTGTTTGGTCGGGCGGGTGAACCTCATTGTCCACATTGCGATCGATCTATTTCTCCCCAGACGATCGATCAGATGTGCGATCGCATTCTCGACCTTCCCGATGGCACCCGTTTTCAAATTCTCGCGCCTGTTGTGCGCGGAAAAAAGGGCACTCACCGCAAGCTATTTTCCAGTTTAATTTCCGAAGGATTTGCGCGAGTTCGGGTAAATAATGAGGTCAGACAGCTTGATGAAAATATCGAATTAGATAAAAATTATACCCACACTATTGAAATTGTCGTTGATAGGTTAGTTAAAAAACCTGGTATTCAAGAGCGTTTAACCGATTCTCTCGCAACTTGCTTGCGTCATTCCAGTGGAATTGCGGTTATCGATATATTAAATGATACATCGGGCAGGGTATCCGCGTCGCGGGAAAACAATATGTATACCCTAAATGATACCACAAACCCTGTCAATTCCTATCAGGAACAACCGCAAGAATTGGTATTTTCGGAAAACTTTGCTTGTCCTGAACATGGGGCGGTGATGGAAGAATTATCGCCAAGATTGTTTTCTTTTAATTCGCCTTATGGTGCTTGTCCTCATTGTCATGGTTTGGGGAGTTTGCGAACTTTTGCGCCGGAGTTGGTGATACCTAACCCGGAGGCGGATCTGATTTCGGCGATCGCACCTTGGGCGGATAAGGAAGATTCATATTACACAGTTTTATTGCAAAGTGTCGCTAAAGCGCACGGGTTTAAAATTTATACTCCTTGGAATCAGTTAACGCCGGAACAACAACAGATCATTTTGTACGGTTCCGACAAGGCAATTTGGATGGAAAACCGCGATGATTTCCGCAGTTTTAAAGGGGTAATTCCGATTTTGCAAAGGCAGTATGATGAGACAGGTTCGGAATTGCAAAAGCAGAAGTTGGAACCTTATTTAATTGACCAACCTTGCGAAGTTTGTCAGGGAAAAAGGTTAAAACCGGAAGCTTTGGCGGTGAGGTTAGGGCAATATCGAATTTTGGATTTAACGGGAGTGTCGATCGCCCAATGTAAGGAACGAGTCAACAGTTTAAAATTGAGCGAAAGACAATCTCAAATCGCCGACTTAGTTCTGAGAGAAATTCGCGCCCGGTTGCAATTTTTATTAGATGTGGGGTTGGATTATCTGACTTTAGATCGTCCAGCAATGACACTTTCGGGAGGAGAAGCACAACGGATTCGCCTAGCAACACAAATCGGTTCGGGATTAACGGGAGTTCTCTACGTTTTAGATGAACCAAGCATCGGTTTGCATCAAAGAGATAACAGCAGATTGTTGAAAACTCTCACCAAACTCCGGGATTTGGGAAACACTTTAATCGTTGTCGAACATGACGAAGAAACGATTCGGGCAGCAGATCATATTATAGATATCGGACCCGGTGCGGGAATTCATGGAGGGAGAATTGTTTCCCAAGGAAATCTAGAGGATTTGTTGGCAGCAGAAGAGTCTTTGACTGGCGCTTACTTGTCGGGAAAACAAGTTATTGAAACTCCCCCAACTCGCAGAGAAGGTAATGGGAAATCTTTAAGGTTGCAAAACTGCCATCGCAACAACCTTAAATATATAGATGTGGAAATTCCGTTAGGAAAACTCGTCTGCGTCACGGGTGTTTCTGGTTCGGGAAAATCTACTTTAGTCAATGAGTTGCTTTATCCCAGTTTGCAACATCATCTCACCAAAAAAGTGCCTTTGCCAAAAGAGATGGATGAAATTAAAGGGTTGAATGCGATCGATAAAGCAATCATCATCGACCAATCTCCGATCGGCAGAACTCCCCGTTCCAACCCCGCAACTTACACGGGAGTTTTCGATGCAATTCGAGAAATCTTTTCCCAAACAATTGAAGCCAAAGCCAGAGGTTATAAACCCGGTCAATTTTCCTTCAATGTGAAAGGTGGCAGATGTGAAGCTTGCGGAGGTCAAGGGGTAAATGTAATTGAAATGAATTTTTTGCCGGATGTTTACGTGCAATGTGAGGTTTGCAAAGGCGATCGCTACAACCGAGAAACTTTGCAAGTTAAATATAAAGGTTATTCGATCGCAGATGTTCTGAATATGACGATCGAAGAAGCTTTAGAGGTATTTAAAAACATCCCCAAAGCGGTGACTCGGTTGCAAACTTTAGTCGATGTCGGTTTAGGTTACATCCGTTTAGGACAATCTGCACCCACCCTTTCAGGAGGCGAAGCGCAAAGAGTCAAATTAGCTTCGGAACTTTCGCGCCGTGCGACGGGGAAAACTCTTTATTTAATCGATGAACCTACCACTGGTTTATCGTTTTATGACGTTCACAAATTGTTGGATGTTTTGCAAAGATTGGTAGATAAAGGCAATTCAATTTTGGTAATTGAACATAATTTAGATGTAATTCGTTGCGCCGATTGGGTGATTGATTTAGGCCCGGAAGGTGGCGATAAAGGTGGAGAAATTATTGTTGTGGGAACGCCGGAAGAGGTGGCATTGTGCGATCGGTCTTATACTGGGGTATACTTGAGACAAGTGTTGCAGCAGCATCCGCCTATATTAAATTTATAGTAACATAA
>JBAVZX010001267.1:0-3577 GCA_049589015.1 Phormidium sp.
TGTCTGCTTACTGTCATTGGGCTAACACCAATTTTCTTAGCAGCTTCTTTACGCGGTAATTGCCGGATAAATACACATTCAATAGCAGCTCTAGTTTTTTCTTCTAATTGACTCATTGCTCCTTGCAATTGCTGACGATCTTCTTCCAAATATTGCAAAGTTTGATAGTGAGAATCAGCTATAGTATCGCCTAAACTAACTAAAACATCAATTTGATTACCAACGGTAGCATCTAAACTCAAAGGTTGACGATTTTGGGCAGCTAATTTGCTTTCTTGCCATTCTTGAATAGAGACATCAAGTGCTTTGGCTATTTCTGTATCAGTTGCCGATCGCCCAAACTTGCTAGAAAATTCCTTTTGAATTTTTTCCCCATCACTATATAATTCTTGCCAACGCCGAGGTACTTTTAGCACACTACTTTTATCCCGCAAAAAGTGGAGCATTTCGCCGCGAATATAAGGAATTGCAAAAGAACTAAAAGCACATCCTTGATGAGGATTAAAACGTTCGATCGCCCGAATTAAACCAATATATCCAATCTGTTCTAAATCTTCATAAGGTTCAGCACATTGATGTGTGAATCTATGGGCAACCTTACGCACTAAACCAGCATGAATTTGAACTAATTTATTTCTTTTACTAACTGAAGGATTATTGTGGTAGGAAATGAGAAGTTCAATTCCGTAAGAACTAAGATCAATTTGAGTTGCTGACATAAGAATCCTTTTTGGGAAAACCCTTTCTTTAAGTACAGTTCTTAAGCAAGATCTCGTAGGGCAAGAATGAGAGTATTAACCCTATCTAAATTTATTGTCTTTAGTTCAACTCAGATTCACCATCGTTCTTCCACTGAAATTTGTGCAGAATTGATCTAACGATTCCGCAGAAATACGTAAGCATTAGCGCGAAAGATGCGCTAAAATCCCCAAAATTTTTTTTCCAAATGAAACTACCCGCGATGCCCCTCCTAGCTTATAAAGGAAAATCTGGGTAAAAATGGAATTAAATTGCAAAAATCACCGACTACTTAAGAAACATAAACAAGCCAAATGAGCAACACTAGCAACTTCCGCGAAGCAATTCGCAAATCTAAAAGCCAAGCACTTGTGGGCCCTAATGTGATCGCTAACGCCCTCCCTTATGTCGGCGCTGGTTTGGTTTTAACCGCATTAGGCACTTATGGCGGTTTGGGAGCGATCAACAACTTCCCAAGCTTATTCTTCCCAACTTTCATCGCCGCAATTATCGTCCAGCTAATTCTTTTTTTTGTAGCCCAAAACGTTGCGGAAAAAGGCAACAATAGTGTGGCACTTCCCCTGCTGGCTATCTATAGCCTGCTAACTGGCTACACTCTGAGTGGATTAGTTTTTGTAGCACTGGGTACCCAAAACGTCGGTATTCCAGGCATTGCTATGGCTGCCCTTGGTTGTGGCGTTACTTTCATCGCTGCCCGTCAAATAGGCTCAAATTTATCCGATCCTGATGGTATGGCTTTGGCGAAAACTGTCAGACTAGGCATCATCGCCTTACTTGTAGTTTGCCTTGTCCAATTCTTGTTTGCCATATTTGGTGTCTTTACACCCTCTTGGCTAGAAATCGCTATTTCCGGTATAGGTGTATTTCTGTTTGTCGGTTGCGCTGTGGTAGATTTCTACGTTCTACCTCGCACCTATCAAGACGATCAGTATTTACCAGCTGCACTGTCAATGTACTTAACCTACATCAACCTGTTCATTTTCATCCTGCGATTAATTATCGCTATCAATGGTCGAGATTAATTAAGTAGAGTGGCAGAAGGCAGAAGGTAAAATAGCTCCTTGTCCCCTTGTCCCCCCCTGCCTTCTGCCTTTTGCAGTTAAGATAAAAAATAGTCGATCGCTACACAAAACACCATGCTCGAACTAGTAGACATCAAACGCGACATCGAAAGCTTATCTCATCGCCTGGGTAAAACTCAGGAGTATCTTTGACATACCTGCTCTAACTGCTAAAATTCAAGACTTAGAGCAGATAGCCTCTCAACCAGAATTTTGGAACGATCAAGATTCTGCTCAACAAACTTTGCAAGAACTCAATGATTTAAAATCCCACTTACAACAGTTTTATGGCTGGAAAAGTCGCATTGAGGATACGAGAGCGATCGTAGAATTGCTAGAGTTAGAAGCCGATGCTGCATTATTAGCCGAAGCCCAAACTAACCTCAGCAACCTCAACCGAGAACTAGAACGTTGGGAATTACAACAACTATTATCTGGGCCTTATGATGATCAAGGCGCAGTGTTGACGATTAATGCGGGTGCTGGTGGTACAGACGCGCAAGACTGGGCAGAAATGTTGCTACGAATGTACACTCGTTGGGCAGAAACCCAAGGTTACAAAGTAAATTTAGCCGAAATTTCCCAAGGTGATGAAGCCGGACTTAAATCAGCCACTTTAGAAATAGAAGGGCGTTACGCTTATGGTTATTTAAAAGCCGAAAAAGGCACTCATCGCCTAGTGAGAATTTCGCCTTTTAATGCTAACGGCAAACGACAAACCAGCTTTGCCGGAGTTGAAATCATGCCAATTCTAGATCACTCCGTAGAATTGGACATCCCAGAAAAAGACTTAGAAATTACCACCACTCGTTCTGGCGGAAAAGGTGGGCAAAATGTCAACAAAGTAGAAACAGCGGTACAAATTAAGCACGTTCCCACAGGTATTGCTGTCCGCTGTACCGAAGAACGCTCTCAGCTACAAAACAAGGAAAAAGCCTTAGCTAGACTCAAGGCAAAGTTACTAGTTATTGCCCAAGAACAACGCGCCAAAGAAATCGCTGAAATTCGCGGAGATATTGTAGAAGCTGCTTGGGGCAACCAAATCCGTAACTATGTGTTCCATCCCTATCAAATGGTGAAGGATGTCCGTACTGGTGTGGAAACTACTGCCATTACGGATGTAATGAACGGCGAACTCGATCCATTTATTCAAGCTTATCTCCGCCAAGAAAATCAATTGGTAGAAAGTAATTCCGTTTAATATGTAGTGATATGAGTAACCCAACTTCACCCACCCAACCACCGGAAATTTCCCCAAGTGAAACTACTACGCCAACCGCAGCGACTACTGGCGAACCACAGCCAAGTTATGTGAAACTAGCGATGCGGAACATGGTACGTAAGCGAGGAACTTCTCTTTTCCACTTTTTTGTGACGACTATTAGCTTGTTAGGGGTTCTGATTGGTCTTTCTTATCTAACTCGTTGATAAACAGAAAAAGTTGGTTAGCTATTCGGAATTGGAGGACATGGCGTGGAAGTAGAACTGAATGTACAGGATTATTTTTCGGAGTCATCCCTGATAACTGGGGTTGATGAGGAAATCTGGCAGAATTGGTTCTACGCTTGGCTAGAAACTTTGCAACCTAACAATTCCTTAGCAAAAAGCTATGAACTCAGCCTCCGCCTCACTGACGATGCGGAAATTCATAGTCTTAATGCTCAGTATCGTCAGCAAGATAAGCCCACAGATGTTTTGGCATTTGCGGCTTTAGAAGTAAATGTTCCTCAACCAGATGAAATGCTAGAGTCCTTGCC
>JBAVZX010001268.1:0-6270 GCA_049589015.1 Phormidium sp.
CAGTTGTCAAATTATTGGTGCAACCCCCGCATAAAAAATGGTGGCGACCTTTCCTTGGGCGATTGTTCAACTTTATGATTGAAATCGAAGATGTTGAGCAATTACCATTACTGATCGATCGTTTTAATGGGACTTTACACTGGAAAAACCGACCTTGGTGGCATTTTTTAATATTAATTTTGGCAATTGTCGGTGTAATTGGGGCGTTAGGATTTTTGATTTGGAGATTGTTAACTCGTCCGCCCGTGCGTCCTGAAATTGTCGAATTTTATCCTAGTAGCAATCTTTATGAAGCAGCAAGGGGTGATACTGTTCGCCTGAATTGGCAGATTAGCAACCCAAGAGAATTACAAACAATTAACATTCAAGGCGTTTCGCCAGAAGGTGTAGTTAATAGTCGAGATATTATTTATGATTTTAGTAAAGGTATTCCTAATTCACTGCGGGATTTTTGCACGATCGAGCGATCGCTAATCTGCCAAAATGTTCCTACCGATGCTCGAAATCCAGGTAAATATATTTTTGAACTATCAATCATTCCTAAAAAAAGTAAATTAGTTTCCGCCACTAAGAAAACTAATGTTTTACAAATTTCTCCTCTGCCAATCCCAAAAATTCTGGAATTTAATTCAACACAACCCACTTACCAGGAAACTACAGCAACTCTTCCTCAGATTCAGAACTCATCATCAACAGTTAATAGCAATCAAATTCGCTTAAATTGGAAGATTAGTAATGCTAAACAAATTCAAGGATTAAGATTAGTCGGTCGGAATCCAGAAGGTATTATTACCAGTCGAGAAAAAACATATAATCTGAGATATTCAACTCTCGATCAAGGATTATTTGGATTTTGCAAAACCAACGAAGAACAAATATTAGAATGTGGGAATGTTCCCACAAATGCTCAATCACCAGGAAACTATATTTTTGAACTAACAGTGATATCTCGCCAAGGACAGAACGAAACTTTAGAAACAAAAAAAACAGATACAATTAAAATTAATCCTTTACTTATTCCTTCTAGAATTGTTGAATTTCAAGTAAATGGGAGTAACGCCCTACCTAAATATCAAATTCAAATTAATCCCGCCAAACCCAGTTTCTTCACCTTTAATTGGCAAGTTGAAGGCGATAAAAATATGAAAGTAGCAATTTTACCAGCACCCGGTTTAGTACAAAAAACAGGTCGTCTTTTATATCCAATTCGTCAAGAACCAGGAACCGAAACTATTACCCTCCAAGCAACCAATGAAGCAGGAGAAACAGTCAGCCGTTCTGTAATTATTGAAACCTTTCTTCCGCCGCCCCCACCACCCTCACCACCCCCAGTCGTAGCCACCCCAGCAACACCCAATGCCTCACCAGGAAAATCACCCGCACCTTTGCTGCCTACTCCTCCCAAAACGGGTGTAGCTAAACCACCAAAAGTTACCTCGCCTTCAACAACACCTCCAAGGAGAGAAGCGCCAGTACCACCACCAACAGCCACCTCACCTTCAATGCCAACATTACCACCCGTGCCACCACCAACAGCTACCTCACCTTCACCACCTCCAGTAATAGTGCCAGTACCACCGCCTACTGCATCTACTACTCCACCTCCAGGCACATCACCTACCCCAGTCGGGACAAACGCAAATGAGCCCCTTGCCCCCGCGGAACTTCCCCCTCAACTGAAGTAATTAATTATGAAAATTACTGTAAAAAAACAATTGTTACTTACTACTTTGGTTACGATTATTTTGCTCTGTTTCTCTCAAATTGCTGTAGGGGAACAAAGCAAAAATATTAAAAAGTTATTACAAACTAAGGAATGTCCTGGATGTGATTTAATTGGGGCTTCCTTAAGTGGAGCCGAATTGAGAGGAGCTAATTTAAAAGGTGCCGATCTCAGGCGGGCAAATTTGAAAGGAACAAAGTTAGACGGGGCTAATTTAGAAGGAGCTAAACTTGATAAATCCGTATTAAATAATGCTACGCTCAAAGCAGCAAAACTTAAAGGAGCAATGTTACAACGTACTTCCTTAATTGGTACTAATTTATTTGAAGCTGATTTGGAAAATGCTAATTTACAACAAGCGTTACTCGAATCTGCAAATTTAACAAAGGCTAATTTAAAAATGGCTAATTTAAGTACCGCTATGTTGAGGCAAGCTTCTTTGAAAGAAGCAAATTTAGCAGGGGCAAATTTACAAAGCGCCAACTTGGAATTGACTAATTTGGAAGGGGCGAATTTGAATAATGCTAACTTGGGGAAAGCGCGATTATTTAGGACAAATTTGCAAGCTACAACAATTAATGAACAAACGGTATTAGATAATAAATGGCGGTTACTCTGGCAGGCTTTGTATCAAGATAAAAGTAAAGATTTAGCTGGGAGGGATTTAGCTGGAGCAGATTTAGCAAAAATGAATTTGTCGGGGGTGAATTTAGCGGGAGCGAATTTAGAGGGAGCTTACCTATTTATGGTAAATTTGCGGGGGGCAAATTTAACTGGAACTAAGCTAAACAATGTTGATTTAAAGTATGCTGATCTGGGAAATGCTAATTTAAGTAAGGCTTCTTTAATAGGAGCAAACTTAAAAAATGTCAATTTAGAGAAAGCGAATTTGACAGGAGCAACCCTAGATATATCCAATTTGCAACAAGCCTTTATTTGTGGAACAATTATGCCCGATGGAAAAACAAATACCTGTCAATAAAGGTCAAAAAAATGCGGTAAAAAGCCGGAGATTTCTGCGGCAGGCTTTTTGCATAATTCTCACATCAACTTTCGGTTTATCCCTGGCTTCAATTCAGGAAAGTTTGGCGCAAGGGCCGGTGCAGGATTTTGATTATTGGGCGAGTTTGTGTAGTTCTCAAATAACAGCGAAAAAGTATGAAGAAGCTATTGCTGCTTGCGATCGCATTCTCACCATTAACCCTAATGATGCCAAAGCTTGGGCAAATCGAGGCGAAGCGTTAATCGCATTATCTCGCTATCCTGAAGCAGTGGCAGCTTACGACCAAGTTTTACGTTTAGAACCGCAAAATTCTTTAGCAGCAACACAACAATGTTATAGTTTAAATCAACAAGGAGATTATAATAATGCTATTCAAGCTTGTGAAAAAGCACTGGAAATAGATGCTAACTGGGGAAATATATCTCCAGCAATGGCATGGTATAATCGAGCCGTTGCACAATCTAAATTAGGTAAAACATCGGAAGGGCTAGAATCGTTAGAATGGGCGATTCGGATTAATCCAAAATATTCTTTAGCCTTGGCAGAACGCTGTAGCTTGCTATCAGAAATGGCACAATACGATCGGGCGATCGCATCTTGCAACGAAGCATTAGAAGGCGAGGGAAAATTGGACAATGGCATAGTAGCAATTGTTTGGAAAAGACTGGGGCAAATTTATCAGATTTTAAAATATTATGACAAAGCTTTAGCTGCTTACGATCAAGCTTTAGCTCTTAATCCCAAAGATGACTTAACTTGGACAAGTCAGGGCTTTATTTTAGAAATTTTAGGACGACATTCAGAAGCATTGGTGGCTTATAATTGGGCTTTAAAAGTCAATCCGAATTCTTCTTTAACTCTCACAAATAAATGTGCCACTTTAAATCGTTTAGCTAACTTTACCGAAGCCCAACCTCTTTGTGAAAAAGCGTTGCAAGAAGGAGATAATAAATGGGGTAGGGAAGGAGCAGCTTATGGTTGGGCACAATTAGCAAATTCCCTGACTGGATTAAATCGATATGAGGAAGCATTAGCAGCTTCTAATCGTGCGATCGCACTCAATCCAAATTATGCCGATGCTTGGAGTAATCGCGCTACTACCTTATGGTACATGGGACGCAACCCAGAAGCTTTAGCAGCAACCGAAAGAGCGATCGCCATTAACCCAGACTCTTCGGTAGCATGGTTTAACCAAGGTCGCATTTTCACCACTTTAGACAACCTAGAGTCAGCGGTAGCAGCATATCAACGGGGGTTACGCGGGGATGCCAATGTGGGAAACTTGCCAACTTTAGCCGATTTATGGGTCAATCAAAGTGCAGTACTCTATCGATTGAAGCGTTATCCAGAAGCAGTAGTAGCGGCACAACAAGCTGTTGGTATTAAACCTAATTCTGCCGAAGCTTTGTATAATTTAGCTTTGGCACAAATGGCGAGTAAAAACTATGCAGACGCAGTTACAGCTTATGATCGAGCGATTGCGATCGATGCCAAAAATGCTAATTACTGGGCAGGAAAAGGAATTGCTTTGCAGTTTTTAGAACGGTATGCAGAAGCACTACCAGCATTAGAAGAAGCATTGAAGTTAAATCCCAATCATGCTCAAGCATTGGTAAATCGAGATTTAGTGCAGAAAAAGTTGCAACCTCCAAGCGTCATGCCCTTACCTTGATAGGTGAGCGATCGCAAGACATACTCGAACAATTGTTTGGTTATTTAGAATGCTTTATGACTTCAGCATTAATGGTTCTTTTAATCATAGAAGAATTATAGATGCTCTTTCATATAACACAAAAAATGACAAAGCATTTGCCGTTAGCGGTAGACTAACCCATGTTTATATGAGATCTGAGGCATTAAGACAACCAAGAATTCAAAAGCAGGAAATAAAAAGAATTATCTTAGATGGAGGTCAAAATTTATTAAGTCCAGAAAGAAGATTTGATGCTATAATTTATAACTCTCCTGACATATTTGATTAGTATACTGCTGATTTTAGGACTAAATTTTTAACAATGAGAACAGTAGATTTATTTGCTGGTTGTGGAGGATTATCACTGGGATTTCAAAATGCTGGATTTGAGATAATCGCTGCTTTTGATTTTTGGCATCCCGCAATTGAGGTATATAGAGAAAACTTTCAACATCCTATTTTTGCCAAAGACCTTTCGGAAAACGAAGCATATAAAACCATTGCTAAATTTAATCCAGAAATGATCGTTGGTGGCCCACCATGCCAAGATTTTTCCAGTGCAGGGAAAAGGGACGAAAGTCTAGGTAGAGCAGATTTGACTCTCAGCTTTGCCAATATTGTTTCCCACATAAAACCTCAATGGTTTGTTATGGAAAATGTGGAAAGGATTGCCAAAAGCCAAATTTTACAAACAGCTTTAGAAATATTCAAAGAAAGTGGTTATGGTCTAACTTCTATAATTTTGAATGCCAGTTATTGTGGAGTTCCCCAAGCTAGAAAAAGATACTTTTTGATTGGTCATCTTGATGGCAAAGATGACGCTTTGAGTCATTTTTTAATAAAAAATCAATCACCAAAACCCATGACTATTTTTGATTATTTAGGTGACAGTCTAGGTATTGAGTATTATTATCGCCATCCTAGAAGCTATAAAAGAAGGGCAATTTTTAGTATCCATGAACCTAGTCCAACAGTTCGAGGTGTTAATCGTCCCATTCCCAAAACATACAAGAAGCATGAAGGAGATGTTTGTGATATTAACGAGAAATTGCGACCTTTAACTACAATTGAGCGAAGTTATATTCAAACATTCCCTAGAACTTTTAAGTTCAAAGGTAATAAATCAGACTTAGAGCAAATGATTGGTAATGCTGTTCCTGTTAAGCTAGCTGAATATGTTGCTCGTTGTATTCTTGAATATATTGACAGGCAAGATGCCTGTCCTACAAGAAAAAATTATTCTAATTTGAGAAACTTCTCTAATGCTGCAACTAGAGAAGAGGGCCAACGACGGATAGTTTTAACCCATTCTATATCTTTGTAACGATCGTCCAATCCCACCACAGCAACCCAGTTACTTTCCGCTTCTCCATGTTGTCCTTGTTCCCAAAGTGCAGCTGTTAAAGCGGCACGCATATCGGGAAATTGGGGATATTTCCGAACTAGATTTCTCATGGTGCGAATTGCGACTTCTTTTTGCCCAATTTCATATAATGCTAGGGCATAATTGGCACGGGCAAAAGCGAAATTGGGTTCTAATTCAAAGGCTTTTTGGTAATCTGCGATCGCACTATCCCATTGACCTAATCCTGCTTCAGCATTCCCACGATTATTATACGCCATTGCATCATTAGGAGCCATTTCTAGTAAATGATTGTAATCTGCGATCGCTTCTTCAAATTTACCCAATCCTTCTAAAGCTAAACCTCTGTTAAGATAAGGATCGGGCGCATCTGGCGCAAGTTCCATTGATTTATTGTAATCTGCGATCGCTTCTTTCAGCTTATTTTGACCAGCCTTACTATTTCCCAAATTAGACCTCAAAGCTGGATTATCCGGGAACATTTCTAC
>JBAVZX010001269.1:0-4437 GCA_049589015.1 Phormidium sp.
GTGTTATTTGTTAGTAAAAAATCGGTAAAAACCAATGACCAATGACTATTGGCTAATGACAAATGACTAATCAACTAGCAAAAGAGAACTAGTTAAAATGTCAATACCACTCCTAGAAATTACCCCCACCACGCAAAACCAGCGTGTACCCGGTTACGAAGTTCCTGACGAAGATGATGCCCCAAAGTATCGTCTGGCCGATGCAATTTCTGATGCAGATATTGATGCCATAATTTGGGCAGCCTATCGCCAAATCTTCAGCGAACAACTAACTTTAGAAAGTCATCGTCAACTAGCCTTAGAATCTCAACTGCGGAATCGGGCGATTTCGGTCAGAGAGTTTGTTCGCGGATTAGGAAAATCCGACGTTTACCGGGAATTAGTAGCAGATACTAACTCGAATTATCGGTTGGTTGATATTAGTTTTAAACGCTTTTTAGGACGGTCAACTTACAACAAAAACGAGCAAATTTCTTGGTCAATTGTGATTGCAAGCAAGGGATTACATGGCTTTATTGATGCCATTGTCGAAAGCGAAGAATACGTGCAAAACTTCGGTGATGACATCGTACCCTATCAACGCCGTCGCTTCAACGAAAGACCTTTTAACTTAGTTAATCCTCGTTACAGCGACTATTGGCGGACTCAGTTAATTGCCCTAGAAGGTCGAAGCTACTACGAAGTAAAAATCTCCGGTCAAGGAGCACCAGAAAAACGCTCAGTGGGTTCTGCTATTCCCAGCACATTCATGGAAATGGCCAAGGGGATGGTGACACCACAAATCGACTTTCAGCGCGATCGCGATCGGGCAATTAACACAGCTAGAAGTGTCCAACTTCCCGAAATGACTCGCCAAGGTAGCACCGTTAAACCATCAGTGAGTCGCACAGAAGTTTCCCTTCCTTACAACTACATCCCTGCTGATCCTAAAGTCTAGTAATTTTAGATTTTAGGGTTTAAATTTTAGATTAAATCTCCATCTAAAATTTTCCACCCAGCACACAACTCAAAACACAAAAAAAGGCTCATGTCAATACCTTTGCTAGCGTACAAACCCTCCTCGCAAAATCAGCGAGTAGCGGGTTATGAAGTACCCAACGAAGATACACCCTATATCTATCGTATTGAAGACTGTGTTGATGAAACCGACCTCCAAGAATTAATTTGGGCAGTTTATCGCCAAGTTTTCAGCGAACATGAAATCCTCAAACAGTTTCGTCAACCTGCTCTAGAATCTCAAGTCAAAAATAGAGCTATTACTGTACGGGATTTCCTGCGTGGTTTAGCAAAAACTGAGGCATTTTATCGCTTAGTTGTAGAAACAAATTCCAACTATCGCGTTGTAGAACTCTGCCTCAAACGTATTTTAGGTCGTTCGCCTTACAATAAAGACGAAGAAATTGCCTGGTCAATTACAATTGCTACCAAAGGCATTGGCGGATTTATTGACGCACTTGTTGATAGCGAAGAATATCAAAACAGTTTTGGCGACAACACAGTACCTTATCAACGTCGTCGATATAAAGACCGTCCCTTCAACTTAGTAACACCTCGTTACGCTGACTACTGGCGCGACAAACAAGAGGATGCACGTTACAAATGGGGCGATATCAATAACTTTTTGGATCTAGCGCGATCGATCGCAATCACGCCTGTCATCCAAAATACCAACGTTCTCACCGCTAACATCAAAATTCCTGACACAACCAGGGATAATAAGCCTGAAGGCACTCGCGTATCGATTAACCCAGTGGCATCTTTCCCCGCCCGTAAATAGGTAATCGCATTCACAGCCAATCTTACTAAATTAGGAGATTATTGCATGGCCCTGCCGTTGCTCACATACAAACCATCATCGCAAAACCAGCGTGTTCAAAGTTTTGGAATCGCGGATCTCAACGAAGATACACCCTATATCTATCGTCTAGAAGATGCCGCTTCTCCTGCTGAACTCAGAGATTTAATTTGGGCAGCCTATCGCCAAGTTTTCAGCGAACACGAAATCCTCAAATTCAACCGCCAAATTACCGTAGAAACCCGTTTCGCTAACCGTTCCATCACCGTGCGTGACATGATCCGGGAATTGGCAAAATCTGAAGCTTTCTACCGTTTAGTTGTTTCTGTTAACAACAATTATCGCCTGGTGGAAATCTGTCTCAAACGCTTTTTAGGTCGTGCGCCTTACAACAAAAACGAAGAAATCGCTTGGTCAATTGTAATTGCGACCAAAGGTTTTAGTGGCTTTGTTGATGCTTTACTGGACAGCGATGAATACACCAACGCTTTTGGTGATTTCACCGTACCTTACCAACGCAAGCGCATGGAAGGTCGTCCTTTCAACTTGGTAACTCCTCGCTACGGCGAAGACTTCCAAGAAACCGCAGGTACAGTTACTACCGACTGGCGCTTTACCTTGGAGAAATTCTACAGCGCCAAGTCCAAACAACGCCGTTTACCAGAAGGCGATCCTGGCAAGTTCAGCGATATGGCAGCAGCAGTCAATACCAAGCGCTATTACGCTCAAAATATCCCTGCTTCCAGCATTGATTACTTGAACCTAGTACCAAGACGCTAATCAAGATTTGATTCCAGTTTTGTGGGATAAATCTAAACTCTAAAATCCCATATCTATTAGCTGGGTCTGACCTTTGGGAGATAGCTAACTAATATTTGATTAGTTGTTATCAATCTCAGCGGTTTAGACCCAGTTGTTGTCATAAACTTAGTTCGTTGTAAGGACTTCAGTCCTTCCCTAATTGTCGCTACTACAAACTTTTTCGTCCTGGGAAAAAATTGAGGGGAAGCAACACTTTGTTAGTTTTGCTTCCCCTCAAAAACCCGAAATCAGCTGATTTATCTATGTTCAGCCTTTCCCCTTTCAAATAACTTAGTTACCATTACTAGAACCTTTTTGCCCATTGGGAGGCGCAACTACTACACCTTTATCGGTAGCACGTTGTTCGCGTTTTTTGCGCTCAGCTTTAACGGCATCTTCCATAATTACTAATGCCTGAGCCATTTTCTCTAAATTGCTGCGGTAAAGTTCCAGATCTTTTTGTACTTTGTCTTCTGGTAAATGCAACCCAGTACTAATTAGTTTGAGTGCTTCACTCAGTCGTTTGGGATCTTTCCCTGAATCCGGATCGGCTTGTTCAATTAAGCTAAATAAACCGACAGCAAACAACCGACTGTATTTAAATTTTGGGTTGTTAGCGATCGCTTGCAGAGTTCCTTGTAAATCCCCTGTATTCGCAAACAAAGACTCTTGACTCAAGCTATCAATCACCTCTTGTGCTGAACGCTGCGCCACAAACGCCTGTAACCGTTCAGCATCCTGCTTATAAATTTGGGGATCACTTCCCACCGCTTGACAAAGTGCAGCAAATATTGGTTCTTTGTCCGCTTCTGGGCGATAGCCTTGCATAAAGCGGTCAAAGGTTGTCACCACCCCCAAAGCATAAATAGGGTCATAGCTAAAGTCAATATTGACCGAAAGCAAGTGCATTTCCACCATTAACTCTTCTACCACTCGCCGATAAATTGTGTTAATCGGACGAGTGTGGAGGGAGTAGAAAGTTCGCTTAGTATCTGAAACAGTGCGGACGTTGTTCACGGAAAACAATTAAGGAGGAATTAAGTTTATTGTCTCCTTTAAGGGTAACTTTGCCAAGCAGAAGGTGGGAAGAAACTTCTTAGCTTCGTTGTCTGAGTTTTGAGTTAGGGAAATAGTTGTGAGTTTTAAGTTATCTCACCTGCTCCCCTGCTCTCCTACCCCCTTGCCCCTGTGCCCCTGCCCCTGTACCCCTCTGCCCCCCGGCTCCCCGGCAGCAATAGTGCGGGGTACACCTTCCAAAGCTTCTTCCTCGGTTTCAAAAATTTCAAATACCGAGTCCATCATCGTTACTTCAAAAACCAATCTAGCTTCTGGATGCACGTTACAAATGCGGAAACTCCCCTTAATTTTATCTGCATCTCGCATTCCAGCCACCAATGATGTGAGGCCAGAACTGTCGATAAAGTTTACCTGGCCCAAATTCACAACCACATGACGGCTGAGTTTAGAAATACATTCTTGCAACTTTAGGCGAAATTGCCATGCAGTTGTAATGTCCAGGCGACCTGCTGGTGTCAAGACGATGACAGTAGTGCCGTCTTGGGTCGTGTGGGTTTTTTGTTCGATCTGAAGCACTGACCCTCCCCTTGAAATTGTAAGAGTTTGGAGTTTTTGCACAATGATGTAATCTTATAAACCCTTAAGCAATCCCAGGTAAGGGATGCCAATCTGAAATTTAGAAGATCGACAGTTGTACAGTTTTGAGCTTTTAGGAAATAGTATTTTTTGTTTCTCTTACTATTGTTCCCAGGCTAAGGCAAAAATGAATAACCTGCTTAATTTTGGTTTGTTCATCTCAGTAGTGTAACTCAGACCTCTGCATC
>JBAVZX010001270.1:0-1705 GCA_049589015.1 Phormidium sp.
GAATTGTAGATAGCATTACTCAGAATGTGAGCGTTGCTGCGTGATGAATCAGGAATTTAAACGCTTTCTTAAATTATCTCCACCGGATCGCAAAGATCTTTCATGGTAAATTTTAATAATACATTTATATTAAATAGCCGATTCCATTTTAGGTAGTGAAGCTGACCAGCCGGGTATTTTATCAAGTTCATGCTGAAATTCAATATTATATGCCATTTTTTTAAGGACAAGGACATAATCTGTTTTCATTCCACCCTTTCTATTATCTTGTACAACAGAGTTGGCAGAGTATTCCATTGGGAATGTCCCTATAAATTGCAAATCAGCACTTATTTCAAGTAAGTCTAAAAATTTCCAGCTTTGTCGATCGCGAGCGTTAAAATATATTAAAAGCATCCCATCATCAATAAGAACGCGGTTGGATTCTCTAATAAATAGTTTCATATTTTTAAGATATTCATCTTTATTTTTACCTCTTTCTTTCGCATTAGAAACAATTATTTCTTTCTCAAAAGTCACATTTTTATTCAAAATTGAATTCCACATCTCACTTAACTCTAGATATGGTATGCGATCGCCATGTGGCGGATCAGTACAAATAAGTTTTATGGTTTTATCTGGAATTTTTTGCATTGTGTCTATACAGTCATTATTAATAATTGTTGCTCCTAGTTTACTTTCTAAAAGCATACTTAGTGATTCGTGAATTTCATATTTCTGATTATTAATATCAAGCAAGGCTTTGTATAGCTTCTTTGCCCTACTCTCAAAACAATTCCAAACATTAATCTCGAAATGTAACTCTGGTCTCCAATACCCAATTACCCAACTACCAACCTCAACCTTATTAGAAACTTGGTTTTTAGTTTTTCCTCGATTAGTGATGGCAAATACCATAGATGACATTTGCCCTGAAGAAGAAGTAAGCGTTAACAATAAAGCTCTCTGAACTATTTCTGGAAATAGTTTAATCTCATTTAGTATTAAATCAATATTGTATAAAGCTCGGCGGCTAAATAGATTATAAATAGACATTTGATTGTTTGAATTGATTCTTGAATTAGTAAAACACTTAAGCTTTCTGATATTTCTGACTGAATATACAGAAAATGATTTTACATTTTCAATATCAAACTTTGTTGGTTCAAGTTCAATCCTACTCCTACCTACATCTGGCTTACGCCATACCTTTAAAATTTCGTCATTGTTCCATAAATAATGTGACGCTATTTTTCCGTTTTCAGTCAAATATGTTTCGTTTATTTTTTGTTTGATTTTTGCCTCAATTTCTCGTAATGCTGACTGAAATACCGAAGCTGTTGGCAGTTCTAACAAGAAGTTGGTATGTTCGATCGCAAATGGGTTAATATCAATTCCAATAAATCTTCTTTTTTGGGATAAACACTCCCTACTGATAAACCCAGAACCTAAGAATGGATCGAGAACTATATCTGATTCATTTGTATACTTTTGGATAAAAAAAGCAATGCTTTCAGTTGGTTTTTTGCCCCAATATTTATGGAATGAGTATATACCTTTATAAGTATCGGGATTGCTAATATCTTTGATCGTTTTTGTAATCACGTCAATCCTCGCTCTGTCCGAATAATACTTGATTGTTGATTAGATGCGATCGTCATATCCATAGTTTACTAGTTTTCTTTTCTATCATACCAATTACATCAAAAAAGCTAAAATATGAATA
>JBAVZX010001271.1:0-1796 GCA_049589015.1 Phormidium sp.
GATTACCTCCACTATTGAGGTAAATTTAGAAGTTCAAAAATCATCTGATAGGAATAGATCGCTTGTCACACTCAGTAGCAAGCACAACATTAAAGCGGAAATGTGTCACCAAATTAGTTAAAAATAAAGTGTAAATCCTATTGATAAAACGGCGCTGCTTTATCTGCAACGAATTGATTTTCTCAAAAAACAGGGTGTACCTAATAATTGGAATGGGGTTTGGACTTTTACTGAAAAGTAATTTTTCCCCTTTATCATAGATTTTACGCTCTTAAGTATAAACAAAATCGATCGTTAAATTCTCATTAAGAAAGCCGGAATTGTTTGCGATCTTCCAAGATCTTACCGATCGCCAACAGCTAGAACAAATACTCTCACAAAAAACAGAGGATTTAGAAAACTCAGTGTAACCACCGTAATTTCCGATTTAGTGGCGTGGTATGTCACAATTAAGAAGTAACAAAAGCCCGGAAAATCAAATAAATATTTGCAATAGTGTTGCGCTATAATTTTTATAATCACTTGTTGGTTAAAAAATCGCTAAGGTAATGCTAGAAAAATAAAAACTGACTCGTAAACACATTTTAAAAAAAGTTTAATTTCGTAAACTTTAATCTTATCTGTTGCATACACTTTGAATCCAAGAATCCAAGATGGACATTAATTCAGCGATCGCCCATTCCGAATCTCCGCCAGGAGCCATTCTTGTTGTTGATGATACTCCTGGTAATCTGCATATCTTATTTGATGCCCTAACTCAAGAGGGATACGAAGTTCGCTGTGTTAAAAATGGTGCAATGGCGCTGATTGGAGTAGAAGCAGCACCACCGGATTTGATTTTGTTGGATATTCGGATGCCAGAAATGAATGGATACGATGTATGTCGGCACTTAAAAGCAAATTCTCAAACCTCTGAAATACCAATAATTTTTTTAAGTGCGCTGGGTGAGCCTCTGGACAAAGTAAAAGCTTTTCAGGCAGGTGGGGCAGACTATATTACTAAACCATTTCAGTTTGAGGAAGTATTAGTTAGAGTAAAACATCAATTGATGATTCGGAACTTACAAAAGCAGCGCAAAGAATTAATTGATGCCTTAGAACGGGCGAACTACGAACTGCAATCTCTAGTAAATGTGGATGGACTAACACAAATTTCTAATCGGAGTCATTTCGATCGCTGTCTGACTCAGGAGTGGAAACGATCGGCAAGGGAAAACTTGCCTTTGTCGTTGATTTTGGCTGATATTGACCATTTCAAACAATATAACGATTTATACGGTCATATAGCTGGCGATCGCTGTCTGCAACAGGTAGCTCAAACTATTCATAGCACCGTGAAACGACCAGGCGATTTAGTTGCCCGCTACGGGGGAGAAGAGTTTGCGATTCTGTTGCCAAACACAGACCTTGCAGGGGCGGCTCAAATGGCGGAGACAATCCGCTTGATGGTGGAGCAAGTCACGATTACCGATGTACCTGGGCGGGTGAGCATTAGCCTGGGTGTTGCGAGTGTGATTCCTTCTCACGATGATTCTGTAAATACTTTAGTTGCAGCGGCAGATCGACTACTTTACAAAGCAAAGGCGCAGGGACGAAACACGGTTTGCGTACAAGGAAATAGCTTTGACACTCTCAGGTCTAAAGACACTGAGATTCTACAGACAGAGCCGATTTGGGAAGAACCCAAAGTCTAACTCTCGCTACGGTCGTCAAGCACCGTCTACCCAGTAAGCCTAAGTCTAAGCTTAGATTGCTGGCTACTTTTTTGAGAATGTTCGCCGCACCGTTGAGATCGG
>JBAVZX010001272.1:0-3600 GCA_049589015.1 Phormidium sp.
AGGTAATATTAGATTATTTAAGCCTGAATTATCAAGTTTTAGTGGTTTGGAAATCCGACTGGTACAACAGGTAGCAAATCAATGTGCGATCGCCTTACGTCAATCTCATCTATATCAAGCAGCGCAAAAACAAGTAGCAGAACTAGAAAAATTAAATCAGCTTAAAAACGATTTTTTAAGTACAATTTCTCATGAACTACGTACCCCTGTATCTAATATTAAAATGATTGCTCAAATGCTAGGAATTACATTAGCAAACCCCGAAAAATTGTGTAATCAATCCAAAGAAATTAATCGTTATTTGCAAATTATCAGAGACGAAAGTCAAAGAGAAATGGATTTAATTAATGACTTGTTGATCTTGACACAAATCAGTGCCGATACAGAACCTTTAGTATTAAATACAATTCAGTTACAAGCACTCATTCCCCATATTACAGAAATATTCACTGAAACAATTGATCAGCAACAACAACAACTGAAAATTGATATTCCAGATAGCTTACCTGCTTTAACTACAGATGTCACTTTTTTAGAAAGAATTTTCATGGAATTGCTCAACAATGCTTGCAAATATAGTCCTTCAGGAGAAACAATTACAGTTACAGCCAAAGCACTCAAAGACAAATTACAAATTAGCATCAGTAATACAGGAATAGAAATTCCCCAAGTCGAAAAAGAGCGAATTTTTGACAAATTTTATCGCATTCCTAGCAACGATCCTTGGAAACAAGGAGGTACAGGACTAGGTTTAGCTTTAGTGAAAAAACTCATAGAACATTTAGGAGGAACTATTGAGTTAGCCACTAATGATGGAGAAGTAAAAACAACTTTTTTACTCTCATTTCCTGTGGTTTCTAGACCTCTTAATAACAGTGACTTTTCCGAAGTAATAGCTAGCTAAATTCTGGCTTTCTGAGCAAACCAATTATTGGGTGGGTATCTTGCTCACTCAATAAATACTTTCACTATAACTTGAGGAACTTAACCATAGATAAAACACAACTAAAATCAAGAGGCAAAACATCTCTCTAAAGAATGATTCTTTATTTTATTTAAAAATATAATTAAGTTTCCTACTTTCAGTCGTAGTTTTCTGGTGTCGTTATTCTGGAATACATCCAGACAACAAATCTATACTTATTACTTAGTCCTTAAGGCAGGTGAAAAAAAGCAAAAATTTTTGTTAAACAGATAATGGGTTTCCAATTAATATCACCTTTTGGAGAGATTTGCTTATGTTTAAAAATTCTCCAAAAAAAGACTTGGATAAAATAATTCCCAAAATCACCATTAAGGGAAAATTTTTCGTAAACTTTTAGTAACAGAGGTAAACAAAATGCCAGTTGAAAAGTCCCTGAATTTCCCTACCTCCGAACAGATAGTGTTAGCTAAAACCAGGGTAAAAGAAATTCAATCATTTCCCGCGGAAATTTCGGTGAATAAACCGAGTTTACCAGATATTTCTGCCAGTTCATTATATATAATTCCTACCACCTTTTTTACCTTTTGGTTGATGTACTTAATTGTCTCTACCGATCTGTTAAAGTTTGCCAAACATAAGATTTCCATCATTAAAAATCTGGAACAGGTTCCTTGTAAAAACTGTCGTTACTTTACTAACAATCCTTATCTTCGATGCGCGGTTAATCCGGCGATCGCTCTAACTTCAGAAGCAATCAATTGCTCAGATTATTGTCCAATGAGTAAGTAAAATGACAACAAAAGTTTATACTTTGGATTGAGCGATCGCCTTTCTGTCTTCAGTAATGGGCGATCGCGTAGCCTATGCGTAGCAGGTATCGCACTTTCACCACATCCAAAAAAGCGATCGCTCCATTAACAACTATTAAAAAACTTTTTCAATACCTAAATTACTATTTCTCAGCTGCTAATCAATATTTCTGGCAATTCAACTAGTTTTTTTTGGGCAGTTAATTGAGGTATTTTCTTAAGAAAACCTGACTTTTTACTACTTTTAACTATATAAGAAAATCTCATCATTCTATTTCAGTACATATACTGAAGAAATTTATGTGTTTTTTTTTACAATATTTTTGTATTCCTGATTAACAGCCATATCAAAAACAGGAATATTAGTTAGTCAAAATCTTCAATCTGGCTAACTAAAATCAACATAGGAGTTTTACATGGTTTCACTTTATCCAGGTCAAAAAGCCAACCAACTTGCCAACGAAGCTAAAGAGCGTTACGAAAGTACTCTTGAAGGTTTGAAACAAGACGAGAAAATTACAAACAAGGTGGCAGAAGAGTATGGTGAACTGCAATTAAACGTGATCAGAAGTACTATTAAACGCTTTGTTACTTTCTTGGAAAATACAGGTCGGAAAGCTTCGGAAAGTGAAAAGCGGCTATTAGAAGGAATGGACTTTTCAGTTCAGCAAATTAAAGAGTATAAAGCTGCGGCTGTAGGAGCAGAAAAGTATTTTTTGGCTGGTGTAAAATCTGCGGGAGCAGCAGCAGCAGGATATGGTGGTGCGATCGGCGTTGCGACTTCGATCGGTGCAGCAAGTACAGGAACAGCTATTTCTACTTTGAGTGGAGCAGCTGCTTGGAATGCAACTTTAGCATGGTTTGGCGGTGGAGCGATCGCAGCTGGCGGCGGCGGAATGGCTTTGGGGACTCTCGTACTCGGCGGGATCACAGTTGTCCCAGCTTTAGCAATAGGTGGCTTTTTTGCGGCGCGTGAAGGTGAAAAAGCGATGACAAAGGCGCGAGAATACCAAGCCAAAGTTAATCAAGCAGTTGCAGAAATGAGACGTGCTAAAGACGTTTCCCTAAAAGTAAGAGAGCGAATTTGTGAATTAAAGCAGGTATTTGAATCTCTTAATTCTCGTGCTATTGAAGGTCTTAATGAATTGGAATCTCGCCCTTTTGATGCCAAAAGAGATGCAGAAAAGTTTCAACTAGTGGCACTTGTGATGAAAGGACTTGTAGAAACTTTGAAAACTCCTGTTTTAAACAGTGAAGGAAAACTTAATCTTGGCACTGTAAGTATTATCGAAAAATACCGGAACTTACCAGGAAAATAAACATGGTAGCCAAAAAAGTTCCTGTAGAAGTAATGGGTGCTGACGTATTAAATCCAGCTTTAGCCCCTTCCCAATGCTTACGCGCTATCGTTGACGCTTACACTGAATACAAAATAGTTGCCGAGCAAGAACAGACTAAACGCCGTGAAATTGCGGCATGGGAAAAAGCAACAGTTGCTAATATTCAAGCTCAACGAGATGCTTTGATCAAGTATCTGGAACTCTCATTTGATGAACGAGCCAAAAACTTTACATTTCTGTTTGAAAAAGTAGACCAAGCAATAGCTGATGGTAATCCCAATCAGTTAGCTTTGGCAATCAATTCAATTACAGAAATCGCTAAAGCTAGCCCATTCAAAGACCTTGCTGATTTGTCATTTGTGCAAGCAGCACTGGAAGATCCTGATCATGAATGGACTATCTAAACTTGTGCGGTAGATCCCAATGCAAAAACAACAAAACGTCAAATTACATTTGATTTATTGACCTATGGTAGTTTCCTTTGAATTTGTTAACCCGGTTTTCGTGGCGGTAGTAATCTTAATAG
>JBAVZX010001273.1:0-8019 GCA_049589015.1 Phormidium sp.
TAGAGACGTTGTATACAACGTCTCTACAACCTAAATTCGATCGAGAGTATCAAAATTTTAACTTCTGACGCACCCTACTAATTGTACTCAAGATAGCAACCTAATCATTAGTTATAGTAGCTTGGTGCGTTACCAGCTTTCCATTTAATATTACAACCAACACTAGGTTTTTGGTCTTGAGTTACAGATTGATCATTTAATACTGCATCCACAGCGGCGCGTAAATCTTTACCTGTCACAGGAATGCCGTTACTAGGGCGACTATCATCCAATTGACCGCGATAAACTAATTCTCTCTTCTGATCAAAGAGGAAAAAGTCAGGGGTACAAGCAGCGGTGTATGCTTTAGCAACTTCCTGGGTTTCATCATAACAGAAAGGAAAGGTAAACCCAAGTTCTAAAGCCATTTCTTTGAGTTTTTCCGGTGCATCATTGGGGTAATTTTCGGCATCATTGGTACTGATTGCTACTATTCCTAAACTCCGATCTTTGTAATCTTTGCCTAATTTGGCTAATTCATCTTTAATATGTTTGACAAAAGGACAATGGCGACAAATAAACATCACCAGCAATGCTTTTTTGTCCGCAAAGGTGGCAAGGGAAATTTTCTCATTGGATACTACATCTGGTAGTTGAAAATCTGGTGCTTTGGTACACAAAGCTAACATAGTTGAAGGAGTTAAAGCCATGATTGCAACTGCCTTTAGTGGAGGTGTTCATTATTAAGATATCAGATGATCTGTTTTTTATGGTTTCGTAGGTAATTCAGTAATAGAATACAAGGAAACTGCGGCAGATGGAACAGTGGTTGCGAAAAATATTAAAGTGTTCTAGCAGTAGTTAATGAGAGATTTTGTAGAGTTAACATAGCATCTTTTTAAATTTAAAGACAACCTTTTTACTCACTGCTGAGTTACCAACTAGGTGGGAACTTAAGATGAGTTTATTTAGTCAAAAAATAGCGATCGCCCAAAATTTATAAACCTATCTTAGGTAAGGTAAATCAACAAAAAGGCAATTTCCCGTATAATGAAGTAAAAACGGTAACTCAATTAAGTTTCAGATTACCAGCTGAAAAACTGGCAACATTGAATAATTACAGTGTTGCTTAGTTGAGTTAATCTGGATCAAATAGGTTAAAATCTAACAGCCCAACTTGAAAGTTAGGTATGATGCCGATTTATTGCTCGAAAGGACACGAAAACGCTAATAGTAATCTGTATTGTCAACAGTGTGGGGAGAAGCTGGATCAACCTGTTGTTAAAGGTGTTTATCCGGGGTTGCTGCTAGGCGATCGCTATCGGATCATCCGCCAACTGGGACAAGGTGGTTTTGGGCGGAGTTATTTGGCGGAAGACTCTAACCGCTTTAATGAACCCTGTGTTTTGAAAGAGTTCGCGCCGCAAGTTCAAGGTACTTACGCATTACAAAAAGCTGTAGAATTGTTTGAAAGAGAAGCAGGAATTCTCTACAAATTACAACATTCGCAAATTCCTAAATTTCGAGAATTATTTCGAGCTAAACTTCAAGATGAAGGGCATTTGTTTTTAGTTCAAGATTATATTGAAGGGGAAACTTATCGCGCTTTATTAGATGGGCGGAAACGCCAAGGACAAAATTTTACTGAACCAGAAGTTAAGCAAATAATGTTGCAACTTTTGCCAGTTTTGGATTATCTTCACGGTTTGGGAGTAATTCACCGAGATATTTCTCCTGATAATATCATTTTCCGAAATTCCGATCGGTTGCCAGTATTAATTGATTTTGGTGGGGTGAAAGAAGTTTCTGCAAATGCTGAATCTCAGTTTACTCAAGCACCTGGAAATGTTGCACCTTCTTATGCTACTCGATTAGGCAAAGTTGGTTATGCACCACATGAACAAATGCAAGTGGGAGTAGTTTCTCCTCACAGTGATTTATATGCTTTGGCGGCGACGGTTTTGGTATTATTAACTGGTAAGGAACCGCAACAATTAATTGATCCGCATAATATGACTTGGAACTGGCGACAAGAAGTAAATTTGAGTCCCAGTTTTGGCATGACTTTAGATAAAATGTTGGCTTATCGTCCTGGCGATCGCTATCAAACCGCCCGTGATGTTTCGCAAATTTTGGGAGGTAATATAAATTCCTCGGTTCCTGTTACCCAAACACCAACTTCTGCGACAATTCAAAATACTGTAGCAGTTTCTCCAGCGGGAACTCAAGCAGTAACAAATCCTCCTCCTAGCAGGAATCAAACTAGTAGCAGTTCTAGTGGTTGGTTTGGTAAAATTTTGGCTACTGGTTTAGTAATTGCGATCGCCAGTGGCATAGGTTTAGCACTTAGCAATAGTAACTTATTTAAGAAAGCGAAAAAACCCCCTCGTCCACCAGTCGAACAACCAACCACGAAACCAAAACCTGAACCGCCGATCTCGAAACTTTCCCCACAAGAACAAGCGAGAAAGAATGCGTTGCGCGATCGCCGTCAAGCTTTAGGTATCGATTATAATTTCTTTTTAAATTTAGTAAATGAGACATTTTGGCAAAGAAATCCTAGTCAGCGAGGAAAGGTTTTAAGTGATGAACCAAAAGATGAACAGTTACGGACACAATGGGATAAAATTGCTTCAGAATGGTTGGATAAACTAACATTTTTAAGCAGCGAATCTCGTCGCCGTTTGGGAAGTTACACAGTAGACGATCGCTTAAAATGGAAAGCAGAAATCAATAATAAAAAACTCAGCAGTCGCGCCCTTTATGACATTGCAGATGCCGAATTTTTCTCTAGATTTCCTGAACAACAAGGGAAAAAGTTTATTGATAAACCCATTGGACAAGTTTGGCAAGGAATCGCTTTTGATAAAGTCAATGCTATTAAATCTGGAACTGCTTTTCAAAGAATCGTTTTTCCTGAAGGAGAAATAGGCGATCGCGTCAGTGGTACACTCAAACCTGGAGAAGGAAAAGCTTACATTGCGGGACTTGCTGCTGGGCAAATTATGAACGTAAAACTGCAAGCAGATAGCAAAGTTTTATTTTCAGTTTATCCACCAACAAGCGAACAACCAGCATTATTAGAAGATACCACCAAACGCACCTGGTCAGGCACACTTCCCCAAGGTGGTTTTTATGAATTTGTCGTAGTTTCCCAAGCAACAAAACCCGTTGATTATCAAATTACCTTAACAGCTGAAAATCCTCCACCACCGCCAGAACCAACACCTATTGAAACACCAACTCCTACCCCTACGCCAACAGAAACCCCAACAACAGAACCAACACCAACACCAACACCAACACCAACACCGACAACAGAACCAACACCAATAGAAACTACTCCATCGCCTCCTATTGAAACACCTCCAACTAATCAGGAAGAGAATCTTTAAACCTATTGCAAAAGTAGATAATCTACATTTTCATCTATGTTCATTTCTAGACATTAGCTAATAATAGTTCTCAGTCCATCGCGAAAAACTTGAAAACTTTTTGATTGATTATTTTCCATATCCATATAAGGAGCAACTTTCTGAGCAAAGTCAATTTTTTGTAAACCTGTTTCATAACCGTATTTTTTGAGAATTCGATCCAATTGTTCCCAAGTTCCACCTTTAATAGTATCTGGATTGCGAAACCCTGCTTGTTGGCATAAAGAAATTGGTATTTTTTTATATTCAGCGCAAATTGCTGATATATCACCAAGAAACCAAGATTCTAATTCTTCCACAGCAATTCGATGGAGAACTATATTACCTTTTTGTTGTGTAACTACACTGCTAGCATCGCACAAAATTTTTTTTAAATCTAAACAGTCATCTCTATCTTGGTCAACTACAACTACTATACGCCAGTCTTCTGGCACAAATTTAGCATAAGCATTCATACGTTCTGGTAGTTTTTTCAATAGCCTATCTTTATTTTGAAAATTATGAATTAGGAAACTATGATTATCTCCGATAATTTTGGGTACAATAATTTTAAAAGTTACTTCGATTGAATACTCTTCTACTAAAAACTCGATGTGCATGATTGCTCCAATTAATATGGTAATCCTCTAAGATAGCCCTCAGACCAAAGATCTCCCAATCCTGCTTTTGATTCTATAAAGTGTTTAGCATCAGGTATTTGATCGGCTCTTGTAACAGTTGAATAACCATTATTATCTCGTTGGAAAATCCACAAGTTTTTCGCATCTTTAATTGTATTGACTAAGAATGGAGAATGAGTTGATACAAAAACTTGAGCGCGTTGGGAATAGGCAATTAATTCTTCACTTAGGGGTTCAAGCAATCGATGATGAAGCCCATTTTCTGGTTCTTCAATACAAAGTAACTGAGGAGGATTTGGGTCATTTAATAGGATCAAATATGCTAGTAACTTCAGAGTTCCATCGGAGGCAAATCTGGCTAAAAATGGTCGGCTAAATGGAGCATCTTTGAATAATAGAGCTAATCTGCCATCAATTGTTGGTTCTGATTCTACTCGTTCTAACTGGGGAACGCGATGCGTTAGTTGCTTTAGTATTTTATCTAAAACTTGGGGATGTTCATCTGCTAAAAATTGAACTACATTAGCAATATTGTCACCTTCGCGTGAGAGATGTTCTATTGCTCCAACGGTTGCTAATTGACGTGCTTGATCGGGGATAAAGTAAGAGAGGAACCATCCTTCTATAAAACGTCGCAAACTTGCTATACGAGGGTTATCTGACAATTGACCAATTGTTTTAATAGCCAGGGAACTTGGATCATCCATTCGATAGGAGATTTTGTTATCATTAATTTCAGGATTTTCACCGCTAATTACTTCACCTGCACCATATTCAAATTTGAGAAAGTCAAATGGTTCGGCATCAGGCTCACTTTTCCAGCGAAGACTCTCTCTAGAAACTATAGGTGAGCTATTTTGCAAACCAATGGCTACAGTATAAGTAATCAGAGGCGATTTACTCTTTTGAGATTTACTCTCACGATATTTAATGATGATTTGAATTTCTTGACTTTGGCAATCACGCGATATAACTTCGGGAAATCTTCCCCTTTTTTCTAAAGCTTTGCGAACATTAGTAGTGAGACAATCTGATAAAAAACCGATGACATCAAAAAAGGTAGTTTTACCACTTCCATTTGGGCCAAGAAAAACGGAGAATGGTTTAATATCTTTTAGGGTAATGTCTTGTAGTACTCGGTAGTTTTTTACGGTAATTTCTTCAATTCTTGCCATGAGCTTGTTGAGTGAAAACAATGAATAAAACAGTAGTAAGGGTACGGCGTACCATACCCTTACAAGATTTTTCAGAAATGATTTTTAGAGAAGCTTAATCGGTAATTTATTAAGCTTCATCTAAAGCGACAATACCGGGAAGTTGCTTACCTTCCAACAATTCCAAACTTGCGCCACCACCAGTGGAAATGTGACTCATTTGCTCTGCTACACCGACTTTTTCGACAGCAGCTACAGAGTCGCCACCACCGATAATGGTAACAGCATCTTTCTTGTTTGCTAGAGTATGAGCGATCGCTTCCGTACCCACAGCGAACTTATCAAACTCAAACACACCCATCGGGCCATTCCAAATTACAGTTTGGCAATCTGCAAGTGCTTCTTGGAACATTTTCACAGAATCAGGGCCAATATCCAAACCCATCCAACCATCAGGAATGTTTTCAATGCTAACAGTTTGAGAATTAGCATCAGCAGCGAATTTGTCTGCAACTACCACATCAGTTGGTAACAGTAATTGTACGCCACGTTCTTTCGCTTTTGCTTCCAAAGTTTTCGCTAATTCTAGCTTATCTTCTTCGACCAAAGACTTACCAACACTCAAGCCACGCGCTTTGTAGAAAGTGAAAATCATGCCGCCGCCGATGAACAGCTTATCGCATTTTTCCAGCAAGGTTTCAATTACGCCAATCTTGCTGGAAACTTTAGAACCGCCGATAATTGCTGCTAAAGGACGTTGGGGATTTTCGATCGCATTTTGCAGATATTCCAATTCCTTTTGAATTAAAAACCCAGCAACCGAAGGACTCAGATATTTAGTCACACCTTCAGTAGAAGCATGGGCACGGTGGGCAGTTCCAAAAGCATCGTTAACATACAAATCTGCATTAGCAGCCAACTTCTTCGCAAATTCCGGGTCATTCTTTTCCTCTTCCTTGTAGAAGCGGACATTTTCTAGCAGCAAAACATCACCATTTTGCATTGCCGCAACCGCAGATTCAACTTCTTCGCCAATGCAATCGCTAGGCTTTTTCACCTCTTGTCCCAATACTTCTGACAACCGTTTAGCAACAGGAGTCAGACGAAGTTTGTCATCCACACCCTTTGGACGGCCAAAGTGACTGCTTAGGATGACCTTGGCACCATTATCTTTCAAATAGTTAATGGTTGGCAAAGCAGCCCGGATGCGGGTGTCATCGGTGATGTTACCTGCATCATCTACAGGAACGTTAAAATCAGCCCTTACCAGGACTCTTTTGCCAGATAAATCTGAGGACGTGAGATCTGCTACAGTTTTCTTGGACACCGAAATAACCTCCTAAATGCTTTTTTTACGAAATCAGCGTGCCAACTTATGGTCGTCCGTTCTGTCTACGCAGTCCACATTTTACCGGAGTGAGGGATCACGAGGTACGTTAAATGTTTAAGACAGTTTTGTTCCCAGTGGATCAAAGTCGAGAAGCCCGCGAAGCGGCTGATGTAGTCACCAACATCGTGCAAAAGTACGGTAGCCGTCTCGTTTTGCTGTCGGTAGTAGAACCACCAGCTGAGGGAGAGTCAACCAATTCAGATGCGATGGCTTCACCCGAAGCAGTGGCAAAATTATTGAAAACTGCCCAAACGCTATTTGCCGATCAAGGAATTCTTGCAGATGTCATGGAACGCGAAGGCATAGCAGCTTTCATGATCTGCGATGTTGCTGACGAAATTGGCGCAGATTTGATCGTAATGGGTAGCCGAGGGCTAGGATTAACAGAAGAGGGCAGCATCGATAGTATTACTTATCGGGTAATTAATCTTTCTCCCTGTCCTGTTTTGATTGTTCCTTAGTCAACTGAGGATTTTAGATTTTGGAGAGCATCTAAAATCTAAAATCTAAAATCTAAAATTTAAAATCTAATGACTACTCCTGCGATTCAATGGTATCCCGGACATATTGCCAAGGCGGAAAAGGCACTCAAGGAACAGCTAAAGCTGGTAGATGTGGTGCTGGAAGTTCGGGATGCGCGAATTCCTTTGGCAACTCAACACCCGCAAGTTTCTGAATGGGTGGGAAGTAAGGCGAGGGTGTTGGTGCTTAACCGAATGGATATGATTCCTTCTCAAGTGCGCCAACTTTGGGAAAATTGGTTTGAGTCGCAGGGGGAAATTCCTTATTTTACGGATGCCCAACATGGTAAGGGTATTCAAGCTGTGACGGAAGCGGCGCAAGCGGCGGGGGTGGAGATGAATCGGAGGCGGCGCGATCGCGGAATGCTTCCCCGTCCTGTTCGTGCTGTGGCGATCGGTTTTCCTAATGTGGGAAAATCAGCTTTAATCAATCGATTATTAAATAAAAGAGTCGTAGAAAGTGCCCGTCGTCCGGGAGTAACTAAACAATTACGTTGGGTGAGAATTTCTAAAGAAATTGAATTATTAGATGCGCCTGGGGTAATTCCCGGTAAGTTAAACGATCAGGAAGCTGCGATTAAATTAGCGATTTGTGAAGATATTGGGGAAGCCTCTTATGATAATCAACGAGTTGCTGCTGAATTAGTCGAATTGTTGAATTATTTAGGAGATGTCGCAGCTAATGTGTTACCTGGTTCTCCTTTGCAATCTCGTTACGGTTTCGATGCTCACGAATGTACAGGTGAAGATTATTTAGTAACTTTAGCAAAAGAACGTAATCAAGGCGACGTGGAACGGACAGCACGCCAACTTTTGAATGATTTTCGCAAAGGTTTAATGGGTACAATTCCTTTAGAATTACCACCGAGTTAAAGAATTCAAAAACCCTGATGGCTCTCCTGTACTTATGAGGATAAGTTC
>JBAVZX010001274.1:0-2111 GCA_049589015.1 Phormidium sp.
TCCGACTGCTATGGTCATTTCAAACCCTCTTGCCTGATTAAAACTGGGAGGTTTTTAAGTAAGTTAACATAACTATATATTAATTTGTTGCCAAAATTAGCAAAGTTCATAAATTTTAGTTACGAGATTGACTGGCGTAAAGACTATGAAGAGTGGGAAACTAAAGGACTGGGTACTAGGTAGGGATAGGGTCAACCCATGCTCACAAGAGAGGGAAAACTCATTTTCTTCCGATTTTTTTAATAATTAAGCTGGGCTACTAATCTCCCATCGGGCATTGAAATAGCTGAGTTAGTCAGAGATAATTTTGTTAATCACAGCCATGACCACACAAACAATTTCCTCAAGCGATCGCATTCTCCGCCTGCAAATTTTAGGTTCTCGTCGTCTAAGTAACTATGTGCTAGCGATAATAGTTACCATCGGCGGGGTAGGTTTTCTATTGGCTGGGCTTTCCAGCTATTTACACAAAAATTTGTTGTTTTTTAGCGATCCTTCTCAACTAGTTTTTGTCCCCCAAGGAATCGCAATGGGGTTTTATGGGGTTGCGGGATCACTCCTAGCAACCTACCTTTGGTTGATGATTATCTTGGATGTAGGCAGCGGATATAACGAATTTAATCGGGAAACCGGATTTGTGAAAATCTTCCGTTGGGGTTTTCCGGGCAAAAATCGGCAAATCGAGATCGGCTGTCGCATCGAAGATGTCCAAGCGATTCGAGTTGATATCAAAGAAGGTTTAAATCCCCGTCGCGCTCTTTATTTGCGAATTAAAGCACGCAGAGATGTACCTTTGACCAGAGTTGGACAACCCTTATCTCTGTCTGATTTAGAAAATCAAGGCGCTGAATTAGCCCGGTTTTTGGGAGTGCCACTCGAAGGGTTATGATTGTATATCTTGACTCAAAATGTTAGTTGAGTATCTAACTAAGAAAATGCAAATCAAAATTTCCCACTGGTTAGTCTCACTGATAATTGTTGGTGCATTGCTGGTTGGAGGATGCACATCCCAGGAAACTTCTTCCCAGGCGACACAAAATTCATCAGCAACGACTCCTGTATCCACAACGCAAGCAAACAATCCTCAAATGACTAATTTGCCACGCCTCGAAGGAAAAGCCACTGTTGTTATGGTGGTGAAAGGTTCTCCGATTACCATTGAAGTTGATGGTACTAACGCCCCCGTTACTGCTGGTAATTTTGTCGATCTTGTGCAGCGAGGTGTCTATGATAATTCGGTTTTTCACCGAGTAGAAAAAAGCCCTCAACCGTTTGTAGTCCAAGGCGGTGATCCTCAAAGTAAAGACACAAATTTCCGGGGTCAGTTGGGAACTGGCGGTTTTATCGATCCAGAAACAAAACAGCCGCGCAATATTCCTTTGGAAATTAAGCCAACAGGTGCTGATAGTCCTGTTTACAGCAAGACTTTTGAATCTGCAAGAATTTCGCAACCGCCAGTGTTGGATCATAAGCGCGGTGCGGTAGCAATGGCGAGGTCGATGTCTCCAGATTCCGCTTCTTCTCAGTTTTATTTTGCTTTGTCGGATATCAATTTTTTAGATGGCAATTACGCAGTTTTTGGGTATGTTACTCAAGGTATGGATGTAGTTGACAAGATTGAAAGAGGCGATCGCATTGAGTCTGCTAAGGTAACTCAAGGCGCAGAAAACCTGAAAAAATAGTTTTTTATCATTGGTCATTTGTCATTAGACATCTCCAAAAAAGATTGTAGAGACGTTGCATGCAACGTCTCTACAAAGGTTTCAGACAACGCAACTTTAATTTCTGGAGATGTCTATTAGTTATTGGTCTAGCAGCTATCTTAAAAAAACCGAGTTTTGGCTGAACTTCTAGTGACAAATGACTCCTGACAAATGACCAAATGACAAATAACTAATGAATGTAAAGATTTTTATCACTGGCATTGGTTTTTTCTCAGCTTTGGGTGAGTTGGATGTCAGCTGGCAAAGTTTGTTAGCTGGTAAATCTGCGATTCGGTTGCGTCAACCTTTTCTGGAACTAAAACCAAGACCTTTGGCGATGATTGGCGATCGACCAACTGAACTATTAACCTTAACTCAGCTAGTTGTAGAATCTGCCCTAAAAGATGC
>JBAVZX010001275.1:0-2693 GCA_049589015.1 Phormidium sp.
GTATTCTTCTATTAGTAGGGTGAGGAATCCTAAGAGGCGATCGATCGTCCGGCGTTGTCCCAGAGTACTCAACCACAGCAATTTCCTCTGGTGTTGATAGCGAAATGCGTCCAACACTTCCCGGCGAAAATGAGGCCAATTGTCTAAATCATGCCAATACATCCAAATTACGGAAGTTTGGTCAATGTGAGCATAACTATGCAGGGTAAAGGGAGATTGCGCTACGATCTCAAAAGGTTGTCCAGCACCAATGAAACCTAAAAAAGCTTCTTCTTGGTTCATACTAGCGACAGCGCGTGCGCCTTGATTACGATGAGTTGCACTAACTTGGGCAACTCCTACCATTCGTACTGCACCTCGCTGCACTAAGTAAAGCAGTCCAGGACGGGCGGGAATTTTTTCGTCTTTACTGAAAGTCCGGCAACGATAATGTTCATTAGCCCAGTCAAGAATCCGCTGCCAGGTGAGAAAAGGCCGTGCTGGTTCTGGACGTAGTGCTTCTGAATTTAAAGTGCTTGGTTCTAAGGAAACAGATTGTGGGAGCATAGGTTTGAGTGTCAACTAAAGAGTATTATTATTAACTTTGCCATCGAGGGAGATTTTACTGTTCAAACTTGGTCAAATTCATTTCATCTGACAAAGCTTGATTCATACTATCTTTATATAACTTTTACTAGAATTTTAAAGTAATAAAGGATACTTTAGAATTAATTAATCAGTCGGTAGTTTAAGTTTTGTATTTGTTATATTTTATGCAATCTATGCCTGTAGATAGATGGCAAAAAGAAAAGCTAAATGGGCTGTAGACTTGAGGGTTCATGAATCAGAGTTTAACAACTACAATGTTCCCGGCAGCTAAACAGTTTCTACTCTTTTGGCTGCAAAGGACAATTAATACAGTAGCACATCAGCATACTTTAATACATTTATTACCTTTGAGTGATGATAGGGTGCTCACCACCCAAAAGGATGATTTGTATACTTCAAACTCAGAAACAAAATGTAGTCAAATTAGAGAACAATTAGTTACAAAAGGTAATCTTTCGTTGACCAAAGTAAAGGAGAACACAGGAGTACTTTACGTTAGTGCGATCGGGCTCAAACTGTCCCAAGATTGGGGAACATCAGCAATAGATATTGCTACTCAAATTGAAGAGTACTTTTCCTTCTTGTCTAACCAAGAATTGTCTGCTCACCCAAAAAAGTATTTCACACTCAAAGCAGTACCTCCGGGCTGGCTGCACTTGCAACTAACTGACTTAGGAATTGCTACTTGGTTGCAGAGTTTAGCAGAGGGGCAGGGGGGCAGGGGGGATGGGAAAGATAATTTAACTACCTCTTTTACTGCTCCCAGTGCCCAGTCCTTAATTTTCTCTGTGCAGTATGCTCATGCGCGTTGTTGTTCGCTGCTGCGTTTGGCCGAACGGGAGGGAAAATGGGGAGCGATCGGACCTGATGCTATTCCCTGGTTAAATGAGAAGGGAGAATTGCGATTAACCCATCCCGCAGAACGCAACTTAATTTCTCAGCTATTTTCTGCCTTAGATGCTCTCCACTATCCTGAACCATCAAAAAATCTCAGTTGGGAAAAACTAGCTCACCAAATTAGCCTCTCCTGGGAAAAGTTTTATAGTCAGTGCCGCATCTGGGGCGAAGTCAAGACGGAAACTCCAGAATTAGCCCAAGCAAGGTTAGGTTTACTAATAGCTACTCAAGCAATGCTGCGACTGCTGTTAGAAGATTATTTGGGTGTTCCAGCACCTTTGGAATTGTAGGGGGACTGGAATTTTTGAAGGGGAAAGGGTAAAGGGGAAGGGGTAAAGTGAGATCTTGCACTCCTGGAGGTGGAACCCCCTGTGTCCTCGTTCCCAGGTTCAACCTGGGAACGAAGAATGGAGGCTCTGCCTCTTGGTGCTTGGTGCAAGATCTGAGGTAAAGGAAGAATTTTCCCAAGAGTTCCCGCTGCCCTTCTGCCTTCCCCCAAGGGTTGTATCCCTAAAAAATAAAAATTTCCTTAAAAGGGGTGACAAATTAAAATACCTCCTGTATAGTTACAGATGTGTGAGGAGCGAACCAGTAAGAGAACCGAGACGAAACACGGCCAGTCGTCGGTTCTCTTTCTGATTTAAGGGGTTTTTTTAGAGGATGAATTTCTCGATCGCAGCAACCACGCCATCTTCTTCAACACTGGGGGCTACCCAATGTGCGATCGCTTGCACCTCCGCAGGGCCACCACCCATCGCTACGCCAATACCTGCATATTCCAGCATTTCCACATCATTGAAGTTATCGCCAACAGTCATGACGTTGCTAGCGGATAATCCTAAGATTTCTTCAGCTAAATAACGCACAGCAGTTCCTTTGTTTACCGCAGGGTTAGTAGCTTCAAAAAAGGTAGCTACAGATGTGGTGAGGTAAAGTTCGGCTGGGGTGTATTGTTTTCTGAGACTGCCTAAAAGACGTTCAATTACGTCGATATCGTCGCTTAATGCTAATACTTTGGTTGGTTCATTTTCGGTATCTAAAACTGTTCGTAAGTCACCGACTGCTATTGGTTGAATGTTGGAACGTCCGGCATAAATTTCGGTTTCTGGGGTAATTTCGCGGACGTAAAGTTGATCGTTGATGTAAAAGTGAACGGAAAGTAGCGATCGCAGTTCTGGCTGTTCAAAGTAATCTAATAACCGCAATGC
>JBAVZX010001276.1:0-1651 GCA_049589015.1 Phormidium sp.
CTGTAGAGGAAGTCTTCAACACCACCATAGTTAACTTTGACTACTTCACTGACTTGGAAACCATTTTTAATCAGACTGCCAAATGCGCCTAACATAGGAGCATAGTATTCTTTGGCATTGTAGTGTCCTGCCAAACCAATCAAGAGGTCGCTGCCGCTGGTGGTAATGTAGGAGATATTGGGGTCACTGCTGCGTTGGAAACCTTTCACATTGTCGCCTAAATAAGCGTTGTAGGCTATTCCACGAGCCGATAATCCTAAAGTGTCTTCCAAACCAGCAGCTTTATAAAAGGCGTTAAACCATTTATTAGCGAGGTTATTAGCACCGTATAGTGTAGTTACGCCAGATCCAGTGCTAAACCAATCACTATAAGTCAAGCTGCTGAGGGTGAGTGATTTACCTGCTACTGTACCTTCGATGCTGGTGCGACCAGAGGTTTGAAAGTTTGCCAAGCTAACGGTTTCGCTGGTAGCAAATAACTCGACGTTACCGCCAGGGGCGCTACTGTTGCCTCCCAAGATAGCATTTAATCTGCTCGTGTCGTTAGTCAAGCAGGTGCTATTTGGGCCACAACTATTGTAGTTGTTGTCATAAAGCCAAGCATCGCCGCTACCTGTGATGGTGTAGGCGAAACTAGGGGCGGTAGCGATCGCACTCATGCCAACGGCAGTTGAGGCAGCGATTAAGAATTTTTTCATAATACTAGACATTTTTAGTGATCTCCAGAATCTACAGGTGAGTTTACAACCGAGTCAACTACTTGGGATGAGTGCTTGATTCTTATATAGATGCAATTTCTAAGTTTTATATAGATTGATTATGCACTCAGATTTTGCAGAGGATTTTTTTTATCCTAGACTTATTGTACCCAATGAGGAGGCAGGAATAGGTGAAATTAGTTTATATTTCACCTAAAGTTTCCATGAAGAATGGCGGCAAAAGAGATGTCTGTTTGACAGTGATTCTACGGATGCAAAAACTTAGAGATTCTGTTCACTGCTGTTTCTAAAATCTCGGGTTGATGTACCAAAGCAAATCTGACATAACCCTCACCAAATTTACCGAAACCTGCCCCAGGTGCGACAGCGACTCCCGTATTTTCTACTAGTTTGGCGGCAAATGTGAGGGAATCACTCGCCCAAGCTTCGGGTAATTTGGCCCAGATATACATAGTTGCTGGTGGGGTTGGGACTTCCCAACCGATGCGATGTAGGGCTTGAATAAAAGTGTCGCGCCGATCGCGCAAAATCGCCACATTTGATTTAACGTTATCTTGGGGGCCACTCAAAGCAGCGATCGCGCCATTCAAAATTCCCCGATATTGGTTAAAATCGATTGCGGCTTTTACTTGGCGTAAAGCTTTAATTAAAGCTGGATTGCCGATCGCAAAACCGATGCGAAAACCACCCATATTATAGGATTTAGACAGAGTAAAAAATTCGATCGAAACGGTTTTTTCTGGGTCAGCTTGTAAAATGGAAGGTGCGATATTTTCCGCAAACACTAAATCCAGGTAAGGGAAATCGTGAACTAACACCAAGTTATGTTGCTGACAGAAAGCCACTGCTTTTTGGAAGAATGATAGTGGTGCGATCGCAGTTGTCGGATTATGAGGATAACTCAAGACCATCATTTTTGCTTGATCTAAAAC
>JBAVZX010001277.1:0-6585 GCA_049589015.1 Phormidium sp.
ATAGAATCCATCAATGTGATTGTGGAATCTATTGTCAAAGAGACTTGTATTCAGCATTTTTAGCCAAGTTTGTTGATAATAACCTGTTCCAAGTAGACCAAGCTAAATTAGCTTGGATGGGTACGGAACCGTTCCTGTTGGCGGCTTGGAAACAGGCAACTAAAAAAGAAACCAACTTGCGAGTAGAAGGACAAGTTCCTTCTTCCTTTGGCAGTTTTCCAGAGTCGGAGCGAGTCGCTACAAAAGTTCTCATTGCTGATGCTAAGAATTTGGATGTTGTACCCTTCGGCTATCGCTCAGGGGAGAGCCAGATAGAGGCATCACAGCCATTAGAACCCCCGTCCCTTTAGGGCTGGGGTGGTTTCAGTTTATAGATATGAACGTCATGTTATCTCGTTTCTAGGTAAAATACTTCGTTCCTCTTTCTACACAAAATGAATGCTTCCATTTTGATAGTTGGAAGTGTTGAATTTCACGCCACACTTCTAGATCGTTTGCATTATTTAGCAACTTGTCGCGTTGAAGTGATACCTTCTGCCAAGGAAGCAATGTCTTCAATTCAGGCAAAAAAACCGGATTTGGTAATTTTACCAGCTTCTCAGGCAACCAGCTTAGAAATTTGTCGTCTGGTGAAGCAAAACTCCAATTTAGCTTGGATATATTGCATTTTAGTCTCAGAACAACCGATAAATGCTCTAGAAGAAATTTTGCCAGGGTGGAATTGGGAGTCAGGATTGAGAGCCGCAGCCCTAGAAGCAGGGGCGGATGCTTGTTGCTGGTTATCGCCAAAGCAAACAAATTGCAGATTTGCCGAGGCGGAGTGGAACCTACAAAATTCGCTGCTCAGTTCTCAGATTAAAACTGGAGTACGCCAAGTACAAATTTACCGCAATTTGATGCAGAGTAATGATTATTTATCAACGATCGCCCTTGCCGATCCCTTAACAGAATTAAGTAATCGTCGCGCCTTAGACTGGGAATTACCTCGACAAATACACAATGCTCGTTTTCGTTCCACAACTTTAAGTTTGCTGATTTTGGATGTGGATTACTTCAAATCAGTGAATGATACTCATGGTCACTTAGTAGGCGATCGCGTTTTACAATTACTCAGCGCCCGCTTGCGACACAATCTACGTTTTCAGGACACCCCATTTCGCTACGGTGGCGAAGAATTCGTAATTATCCTCAGCAACACCAAACTTCCAGAAGCAGAATTAGTTGCCCAACGTCTTAACTTCTTAATTGCCGAGCAACCCTTCATGATTGACAAAAATTTACCCTTGCAAATTACAGTTAGTATTGGAGTTGCCACGCTCAAATCCAATGACGACGATCAGGGAATTAGCTTACTCGATCGCGCCGATCAAAACTTACTCAGAGCTAAAAATGATGGACGGAATCGAGTCATTTCTCAACAAGAAGAAGATTGATGTTGTTGAATAATTTGCTGACAAACAGCTACAGACTCAAGTTTTTCCATTGCTACTACTAAAGCTTCATAAGCAGCCCAGTGAGATTGCACAAGGGTCCGAGCTTGCAGAATAAAGTAACGTTCTTGCTGGGAATAATTTAACGCTAAATTACTCAATTGAGCCAGAGTAATTCCTAATTTTTCCCGGTCTTCTGCACCGCCTTCAGCATTACCATAAACTAAAACTTCCGCCGCAATCCCAGCCATCCAAATCGTCGCGTAGCGATGGAAAACAGAAGATGATAAAATACCTTCTTGTAACTGAGAAGCCAATTCTCGATCGGCAAATCTCACCCCTCCTTGCCCTGGATGTCCTTGCTGCAAGGCTGACCAAGCACTAAGAGAATAGCCAGAAATCGGAATTCCTAACAAAGTAGCCACCAAGAAATGCCCTGCTTCATGGCGCACTATGCGGGCGCGATGTTCAGGCGAGGTACTCGCTAGCCAATCTATAATTAAATTCCCTCCTTGCCCTTGCCAAGTGAAAGTATCGAGGGTGGTAAAGCCTAAAACGATCGCCGTAGCAATCGCTGGGACATAAGGTGATATGTGTAGCCACGGCCCTAGCAGAACCGAAAGTGTCATCGCAAAAACTAAAATAGCGATTAAATTCAAGCTAGTTTTGTTCATCTTGGTGGGTAAACTAGATTCTCAAGTACAACTTTATTTATTATCGGAAAATTGGGTTGAAAACCCCGTCCTTCTAGGACGGCTTTTCAGGCTCCTGAATGTAGCGATTCAATGCTTCAAGTGGAGCACCATCTACAATCTTTAGCGAAGTAACTAGGACTCCATAAAGCATCTTCTCCATACGGTTTTGGGTAGCAGACCAAGTATAATGAATAAAAAACCAATTCTAGCCTAAACCATGAAAGCTAGATATCAATACAGATTCTATCCAACCGACCAACAGCGACAGAGCTTAGCTCAGTTGTTTGGCTGTGTACGGGTGATTTGGAATGATGCTCTAGCTTTGAGTAAAGCCAAAAAGTTCCCAGGTTATAACAGTTTGGCCAAATCTCTCACTTTGTCCAAAAAAACTGAACAGAGAAAGTGGTTAAACGATGTTTCGTCTGTTCCATTGCAGCAATCCCTGAAACAATTGGAAGTAGCTTACAAGAATTACTTTGACTTTCTAAAAGGGAAGAGAAAAGGCAAGAAAGTAGGTCAGCCCCAATTTAAGAAAAAGACAAATAGCCAATCTGCAACCTTCACAAAAGCTGCCTTTTCCATTAAGGATAGTTGCCTGTATCTTGCTAAAATCGGTAACTTAAAACCAATTTGGTCAAGAGAATTACCCTCCCAGGCAAGCTCGGTGACAGTAATCAAGGATTATGCCAACCGTTACTTCTTGAGCTTCGTCGTAGAGATTGAGCCTAAATCAATTGACGCTAATAACCAAAGCATCGGTATTGATTTAGGGATGAAAACATTTGCCGTAATGAGTAATGGTGAAAAAGCGGAAAGTCCTGATTACGCAAAAGTGGATCGTAAGATTCGTAAACGGCAACGTAAACTAGCTCGTCAGCAAAAAGACTCAAAACGACGAAACCGAACCCGGATTCAAATAGCCAAACGACACAACCAGATTAGCGATACTCGTAAAGACTTCTTGCACAAGCTGTCAACTAAAGTGGTGAGTGAGAACCAAGTCATCATCTTGGAAGACTTGAATGTGTCTGGAATGGTCAAAAATCGAAATCTTGCTAGAGCAATTAGCCTGCAAGGATGGAGAGAGTTCAGAACTTTAATTGAAGCTAAGTCGGAAAAGTCCCGTAGAGATTTCCGAGTAATTAGTAGATGGGAACCCACAAGTCAGAAATGTTCTAATTGTGGGTTCAAGTGGGGCAAAATCGATCTATCTATTTGTTCGGTACTTTGCTTAAATTGCGGTATCGAACAAGATAGAGATGAGAATGCCTCGAAAAATATAGAAATGGTCGGCATGGGGCATCGGCACGACCTTAAATGTACGTCGAGGGAAGGTAAGACTACTCCGGTAGCACAGCCCGATGAAGCGTAAAGAATCCCCACGCCTTTAGGCTGGGGAGTATGTCAATAGTCACAACCTTAAACCTGTAAATATGCCTGACCTACGCGCTCCGATTTTTGCTAAACTTCGCCAAGGCACAGGTGTCGGTGGGCTGAGACTTACAGTCTTAGTGATACTCGATACTACTATGTTATCTTTGGCTTGGATCTTAGCTGATTCATTAGGAACACCAGTTGAGTCCTTTGATATTCTCGGTGATTCCCAAGGGCCAGGGCTGCTACTACCAATTCTAGTCACCTCCATTGGCATTCTTGCTGCCTCTGGGCTGTATAGTACTGATGATAAACGTCGAGATTATTTCAGTCTGATTAAATCTCTGACCCTAGCTCAGATTGTGTTGTTGATTCTGGCTTTTCTTTATAAGCCAGGTTTAATCATTTCTCGTTCCACTTTTTTATTAGCGTGGATACTGTCTTTAATTTTAGTTTTCACAGAACGGTTGTTGATTCAGTTAACGATCATTAATCTCCGCCGTCAAGGGATGATTCGTCCGCGGATTTTTCTGATTGGGGCAGCAGAAGATTTGGCAGAGGCGCGAAGATTACTAGATAAAATGGCTAGATTTGATGTTCGTGGCCAAGCCATTTTACCAGCAGAAAGTAATCGGGAAACTTGGACTGCAATCTTGGATGATATTCGAGATCTCAAAGTTAGCGAAGTTTTTGTTTGCTCTTGGGAAGCAGTGCGATCGCCAATTTATCTATACTGGGAATTAATCAGTGCAGGAATTAGTCTGCGAGTTTTACCTATAGGTTTAAAGTTACCTTCTCAGTGGTCAGAAATCAAAATGCTGGAAGGGTTAACTACAATTAAATTCCGCTCTCCCCCAATTCTTGGGAGCGAATTTTGGGTGAAGCGTTGTTTCGATCTGGTAGCTTCTTTAATCATTTTGTTATTAATTAGCCCCTTACTTTTGTTGATCGCTATTCTGATTAAACTCGACTCCCCAGGCTCGATATTCTACAAACAAGAAAGAGTCGGACTTAAAGGCAATCACTTTAAAGTTTGGAAATTCCGTACAATGGTAACTAATGCCGATAAGTTACAAAAGGAACTAGAAGCAAAAAACGAAATGAAAGGGGGAGTAATGTTCAAAATGAAAGAAGATCCCCGGATTACTGGTGTTGGTAAGTTTCTCCGCCGTTATAGTTTAGATGAACTCCCACAAATTATCAACGTTTTGTTAGGTGAAATGAGCTTAGTTGGTCCGCGACCATTTCCTTTAAGAGATGTAGAAAGAATGTCAGAACATCACTTTATTCGCCATGAAGTATTGCCCGGAATTACAGGACTTTGGCAAGTTTCCGGTCGTTCTAATGTGGTAGATTTTGAGGATGTTTTTCGCCTAGATCTCACCTACATTCAAAACTGGTCTTTACGTTTAGACTTTCAAATATTATTCCAGACAGTCAAGGCAGTATTACAAAAAGAAGGAGCATATTAGAGGACACAGACTTAGAGCATTTCTCTTGAACTTTGCTACAGATGACTGGAAGCAGGGACGCAGAGATTGATGTCTAGGGAAATTTTAGAGAATTTATATAAATTTACTTTCGCCAAAACTTGCCCGAAAATTAGCGGGGCAGGAAATCCGAGCTATAGCAGAAGGCTCTTGTACTTGTGGTGGAAAACCCTTGCTTTGACGACTGGGGATTGGCGACTGGGGAATGCAATTCCTTACAGATCAAGCCTTTCACGAATTAATCAGGTTTACCGATCGCCATAAGTACGAGAGAGCCCAGAGCAGAAGTGTAGAGGGCAGAAGGTAGAAGCCAATAAAAGCAATGGTTTGGTGCAATTAAGAATGTCCTAACCTTGACTTCCCTAGCAATACTTAAAATTCTCCGTAGTTTCCTCAATAATCAATATGTATTAATACGTAAACTATAATATTTATCTCAGTAATCCATGAGTATTTTCAACAAAAAAAAATGAATTTACTATCATTTTTAAAATAGGTGTAAATATCAAGACAATCAGAGGGATTAAAGATTAGATAAAGTGACGAAAAAAAGTGGACAGACATATCGGAAGTGGGCTAATAATAGATTAAGAGATAAATCAACTAGTAGAAATAAAATGTACTACTAGAGTAAATAAAAGAGAGTCCCTGTTGTATGTTTATCTATCTGAAGCCGAATCGCTTCTAAATATATCCAGAAGCCAACCTAACTAAGACGGAAAACAAAACTTCGACCAAAGATATACCCCCCTTTTTAGTTCAAATAATTACCTTTAGGATAGTCATCATGAATCTCAAACAACGCTTACTCACTACCGCCGCCGCTGCTACCCTTCTAGGAGTTGTTAGTGCACCAGCTGCCCAAGCTGCTGGTTTAATCAGCACCTCCAGCAACCTTTCCTTCACCCAAGACACAACCTTTGACTTTGGCTTTGTATTATCTCAGGGTCAGTGGCGAGACTTCTTTGGAGTCTTTGAAGTTGTGAACGGACAAGTAAACAAGAGTAGCTTCCAATCTCTGATTGGGGAAGACCTCAAAGCTTATGACTCCGCAGCTAATGACTTCAACTCCACTGTAGGGACATCTCTATCAAAGGGAAACGCCCAGTTTACATTTAAAGCTGGAAAAGAATATACTCTAGGTCTGAGAATCAATAAAACAGACACGCAGCCGACTTCCCAAGATCAGTACGTTTTTGTAAATAGTGCTTTCAACGACACTACTCAAGGATATACCAATACCACTGACGGACAGGTAAAAATTAATGGTGGTACGAGTGCAAATCCTTTTGCTGGCCTGGTTACTCTTGCGTTCGAGGATCACCCTGTTTTGTGGAATGGTCAGAAAAATTGGGTTGATATTGACTACAATGATTTTGTGGTAACGGCAAAAGCTACATCCGTACCAGAACCCGCTACATTAGCAGGTTTAGGATTAGTCGCTGGTGCTTTGGCAGTATCTCGTCGCCGCAAAGCCAGTCAATCTTCATAGTCAGGTCAATTTAGGTAAATCACGCAAGTTGCTAGTTATATTCCGTAGTTATATTCCCTATGGTGCGTCAGAACCTTAAAATGTAGAGACGTTGTATACAACGT
>JBAVZX010001278.1:0-2083 GCA_049589015.1 Phormidium sp.
ATCTACACCCACGCGATGAGCACAGGCGAAACCGGAAAACGCCACAGCATTTAAACCTTGACCCGGAAAAGTACTATCTCCCACACAATACAAACCAGGGACAGCAGTGCGATTAAAAGGCATTCCCAATAATCCCGCTAACTTGCGTCGGGGAATCGGACCATAAGTGCCATCTTCTCGACCTAAAAAGCGGCGATGAGTGCGGGGAGTTCCCACTTCCATAAAATCTAAACCAGCATCTAAACCAGGGAAAATCTTTTCTAAACGTTCAATAATTCTGCCAGCTGCTTCTTCCTTTTTCTCCTCATATTCATTTTCCGAAATTCCCTGCCAATCCTCAAACCAACTCGGTGTAAAAACGTGGAGAATGTGATAACCTTCGGGGGCTAAACTAGGGTCAAGTAATGTGGGAATTGAAACAAAAATTGTCCCTTCTGGTAACTCCATTTTCTGCCAATCTTCTAAAATAATGTGATGGCATTCTGTACCCAAAGGTAAAACATCTGCGGCTACCCCCAAGTGCAAACTTAAAAAACTGGGAGATTTTTGATAACGTTGTTGCCACTTCTTCTCAGTTGGCGGCATCTCCTCCACAGGTAATAACTGCTCAAAAGTATCCCAGCGAGTAGCGTTAGAAATAATCCGTTTTGCTCGATAAACTTCCCCTGTGGCTAATTTTACACCTACCGCCCTGCCATCTTCGGTAATAATCTTGGTGACTCTGGCTTTGTACTGAATTTGTCCGCCAGCTTTTTCCAAACCTTCCACTAGTTTTAAGGCAATTTGACCAACCCCACCTTTGGGATAATTGATGCCACCGTAATGGCGATCGGAAAACACCATCCCAGCATTAATCATCGGTGTCATTTCTGCCGGGACAACTGACCAGCAATAACATTCAATATCGAGAAACTTCAGTAAAGTGGGATCTGTAATGTACTTGCGAGCAACATCACCAACATTCATGGGCAAGTACTTCACCAACCCTAAACAAGCCATCGGATGCTGGAAAAACACTCTCATCAGATATCGCGGTTCTTCCAGTGAGAGCAAATCCATTGCATTCAAACAATTAAAAACTTTCCAGCACTCGTCATAAAACTGACGAATGCCATGCTGTTCTTGCGGAAAATACTCTATTAGTTCTTGCAAAAATTTCTCATAATCGCGATGAACTCTAATATTTAAATCCTCTGGTAAGTGGTAATGAATCTGTGTTGCATCGGGAATGGTTTCCAAGCTGACATTGACTGCTTGCAAAGCGCGAGTCAGGAGATTCGTAGTCCCTTTGTTGCCAAAGCCAAAAATCATCGATGCTCCCACATCAAATCTGTAGCCATCTCGTTCAAAGTAGCCAGCACTACCGCCAGGGATTAGGTAACGTTCCAGCACTAGCACTTGAGCGCCCTTAGCTGCTAGCTGAGTTGCTGTCACCAACCCACCAATACCAGAGCCAATTACGATCGCATCAAATTCCATCAAGTTACCATTTGCAGCCAAATTTAGGGATTTTTTCACCGAAGGCATGGGGTAAGTAATCCAGAAACCTATTGTATTGACGTATTAGAGTCTAACGTTATCAGTCTATCCCCGCTACCAAAAAAAAATACGGACTCTATCTGCTACTGCTGACCGAGCCCGTCTGCCGTACCTCAAAGAGGAGAACACGAGAGAGGAGAACACTTAAACGCTAATATAAACTTATTGAAAACTAATGTCAATACTATTAGGAAATTTTTGCAATAAGTTCAGATCTTTTGTCCGAATGCTGATGCCTACGGCACGCTACGCGAACGCCCTTCCAAAGGCAAAAAATGCTGAACCGAGCAGTATTGGCCTCCATTCTTCGTTCCTCGTTCCCAGGTTCAACCTGGGAACGAGGATCTGGGAGGTTCCACCTCCAGGAGTGCAAGATCTCAGCCAAGGCAGTTTGACAGTCTCAGGTCTAAAGACACGGAGATTCTGCGGACAGAGGGGATTTGGGAAGAACCCAAAGTCTAACTCTCGCTACGGTTGTCAAAGACCGTCTACCCAGTAAGCCTAAGTCTAAGCTTAGATTGCTGGCTACTTTTCTGAGAATGTT
>JBAVZX010001279.1:0-1518 GCA_049589015.1 Phormidium sp.
AAGTTATGTCTTCTAAACGCAAAAATTCCGACTCTCAAAACAATGACACTCGCGTTGTTTATTCCGAATTTGGCAACCAAACTAATTCTGCTGCTTTTGAAAGAGCAATTCAAGATTTACCGCCAAATCAACAAGATTTACGGGTACAAGCTTCCAGCAAAGGACGCAAAGGGAAAACTGTTACAGTAATTACTGGATTTCAAGCAAAACCGGAAACTTTAGCCGACTTACTTAAAAAGTTAAAAGCTCAATGTGGTGCTGGGGGAACTGTTAGGGAAAATACCATCGAAATTCAAGGCGAACACAAACAAAAACTTCTCGATATCCTGAAAAGCTTGGGTTACAAAGTCAAAATTAGCGGCGGCTAAAAGATTTACTGATTTTTGAGTTTTTTCACATTTTAGTAAGTGGCGACAGGTGTTTAGCTTACCGCCTATTAATTTGCCTTAGTTTAATCTCGTCTTTCATCCATCAAGAGGATGACACCTTTTTGCTCACGTTCTACTATTAATGTCGTACAAATTACCCGACACCGGATATTTCTCCCCCGACGGTTTACCGCATCGACAACTATTATTTGTTCTTCGGTATTTCCTGTTTGACAAGCGCGAATTAGTCCCCGCAATTCTTCAACTGGTAAACCAATATCTAAGTCAAAAAAGAAATTTTCCATCGCTTCTTCGGCGCGTACACCCCATAATTCTTCGGCTCTACTATTCCAAAGTTGTACGCTGAGTCTGCTATCTAAAACTATCATACCAACGCGCAAGCTAGTCAGTATTGATTCCATAAATATGGTGACACGGTTGAGTTCTTCGGTACGTAGGCGTAGTTCGTCGTTGGTTGTTTGTAATTCTTCGTTTGCAGACTGGAGTTCTTCGTTCATTGTCTCCAGTTCTTCATTTGTACTTTGCAGTTCTTCGTTAGTAGTTTCTAATTCTTCATTGGTGCTTTGGAGTTCTTCGTTGGTAGTTTCTAATTCTTCATTAGTGCTTTGCAATTCTTCGTAGGCGGTTTCTAATTCTTGGGTAGAACGGTGTAATTCTCGTTGTAATTCGTTGTAGTGAGTAACATTTTGAAAGACAATTATTACGCCTAGTGGATCACCCGTGTTATCTAATAAAGGTATTACTTGAATATCTAAATATACAACTTTGTCTTCGTTGTGAATTAATTCTACTTCTGATATAATAACTGTACGCCTTTCGCTATATGCTTGTCGAATGCGCGATCGCAATTCCGCCGGACGATAAGATAGTTCTAAATCCTGTAATTGACGACCTATATCTGTGGTACTTAAATTAAATAAAACTCTCGCTTCCCGATTAGCTAATACTAAATTACTCTGAATATCTATGACAATTTGAGCTACTGGTAAAGATTCAAAAGCTTCTTCCCTTAACCGCATATTTCCGACTAATTGATTACTGGCTTCAGCGTTAGTTGATTCTGCCCTAATTAATAAGCGATCGCGTAAACCAATCTTTGGTACTTTAGAAAAAATTCTATATTTGAGAT
>JBAVZX010001280.1:0-4759 GCA_049589015.1 Phormidium sp.
CATTCTACCAATTTATTTTGAGGAAACAGAAGAAGAACCACTTCTTCCAAAACTAACGCCCAGTTTATCTAGACCAAGTGTGATTTGGCAACCCCGCGAAGATGTCCAAACCCCAGAAAGTTTACCAGAAAATTTACCACCAGTAGTAGCTTTTCATTCCTTTAAAGGAGGCGTTGGCAGAACAACCCACGCCCTTGCTTTGGCACAGGTTTTAACCGAAGAAAAACAGCGGGTTCTTCTGGTAGATGCAGATATGGAAGCACCAGGAATCAGTTGGGTTTTTGAGCGAAGATTGCCCAATCCACCCGTATCTTTTGCTGACTTTCTCGCTCTGGCTCATGGCGATCCATCTCCTGATGCTCAAACCGCAATTCAATTAGTCGCAGATAGGCTAGAAAGTGCTTTAATTGATGATATTTATTTATTGCCGTCTTTCCGTTCAGATAATGGATTTACTTCTTTAGAAATTCGACCAGAACATCTTATAAAAGGTGCTAAAAATCCTTTTATTATGACAGACATCCTGGCAAAGCTAGGGCAAACTTTAGGAGTGGATGTTGTCATAGTAGATTTGCGGGCAGGACTTTCCGAACTTGCCACAGGTTTAATTTTAGATCCGCGTGTTTACCGCGTGTTTGTTACCACTTTAAGTGGACAAGCAATTTCAGGAACAACTATGCTTTTAGAGCTTATTGGAAAAAAAGCACTTTCCACAAAAGACACAGAACCGTCACCTGCTTTAATTATTAGCCAAGTTCCTGAACAAGAGCAGGGTAGCGATTTAGTAAGTGATACAGAATATAAACTTTTAGAAGCAGCTAAACCTTTTATATCAGAAGACTCTGAACCTGTTAGCATAATTACCTCATTTGCTGATAGTTTGTTGGTTTTGCCTCCTACTTGGGAAGAAGTAATCACCCGCATTCAGCGATCGGGAATTGTGGATCAGATGCGTCGCCTGATAGATTGGCTGCCAGTTCAGCGTGGGGAGCCCCTTCAAGAAGATATTCCCACTTTAAAACCCCAAAGAGAACGTCTCAGAGACATTGCCAAACAATTAATATTTGCTGAGAATGCAGAAGTTAAGAAATTTCTGCCTACTATTCCTTTGCGAAACTTGGCTTCAGATCACCGTCATCGCCTCCCGATAGCGGTAATAGTTGGCGCAAAAGGTTCGGGAAAGACTTACAATTTCCTCCAAATTGTTCATAGAGAGACTTGGGAAAATTTTGCCCTAGATGCTGAAGCAACTGAAGTTAATACTAATGCTTTGATTGTTCCTCTTTTAGAATCGAAAAACCTTAAAGATCCTGCTAAAGATTTAGTCAGAAAAGTGCGAAAAAAAACAGCACAAACTTTGGGATTTACTGAACCGCAAGATTACAGTAGTATTGAAAACTATATTAGAGACGGTTATCTGCTCAAGCTCCATGAAGGTCAGTGGCGCGATCGCTGGTTAAATGCGATCGCTTGGGGTGTGGGATTTCAGCCGCAAACAGAAGGTGCAGGTAGAGATTTGATCAAGCATCTAGTAACAGCAAAACAAAAACTGGTTGTAGTAATTGATGGTCTAGAAGACCTCTTTCAAAACTTTGCCACTGACGAATCTCAACAGACAGCTTTACGCGCTCTACTTCAAGAAATTCCTGAATTGCTTAGTCAACAACCGGGTCGTCCTTTGGGTATTTTAATTTTTGTGCGTCGGGATGTCTTACTTGCTGCTATACGTCAAAACGCTGCTCAAATGATGGCTCGCTACGAACCTTATGCCTTAAGGTGGAATCGAGAAGAAGCTCTTCGATTGGTGGCTTGGGTAACTAAATTGGCAGATATTTGTCCCAAAATTAATATTAATAAACTTCAAGATATAAGCGAAGGAGATCTGACTGAAGCTTTAGTACCTTTGTGGGGTGAAAGATTAGGAGCCGACCGATCTAAAGAACAGTTTTCAGCCAGATGGGTAATTGCAGCACTATCAGATTTCAGAGGACAAATTCAGGCACGAGACTTGGTACGCTTTCTACACTTAGCAGCAAAAGGGTCTGTGAATGATGACCGATGGCAAGATCGCATATTAATTCCTAAAGCGATTAAGGGAGCCTTACCTGAATGCAGTAAAGAAAAAATAGAAGAGATTGAGGTGGAAAATACAGCCTTACAAAAGATATTTACCAAATTGCGTAAATTAGAAGAAGACAAGAAAAAAATACCTTTTACTAGAGATACCTTTCAATTATTACCAGAAGAAATGGATGTTTTAGAAGATAACGGTGTAGTTATTGTTGAAAAAGATAAATACTATATGCCAGAAATCTTCCGTTGGGGGCTAGGTTTTTCTCTTACTGCTCCTGGGCGTGCCAAAGTAATTACTCTGGCACGACGCGCTGAACGGAAAAATTGATTTTAATGTTAATGCCCAATCAATTTATCACGCAGATGCTTAATTCGATCGCACCCATAATTCTATCATTTTGTAATGTAACCGCTTAAAAACACAACTTGATTCATCATATCCTCTGCCGATATAGCCTCCATCAAATTCAGTATTCCCCCTAACAACTCACCGACGGAGTAACGCTGCTGCTGTACCAAAATAATTCCTGCATGACTTCCTCCTTGCACCATTAAAACGCTATGTATTCGGCAAAAATCTGCAATATTAGCGCTGTATAAAACTCGTCCTTCCTCTGTTGCCCACTTCAATTGTTCTTCATCAGAATAACCCGTTCTGTTAACATTTGAAACTGTTATCACATCAACAGCAGAATTTCCCAAAGCTATTACTAAAGCTTGTTTCATCGAGTCTTCATCAATGTATATCCGAATTTGACTCATGATAGCTTGCTAGCCTTATATTCAGCTTCTAATCTCTCGGCTTCTGCCTCTTGAAATGCCAAATCAGTCTCAATTTCATGCTGATTAGCATGATAATAAGCTAGCGCTGCATAAACCTGTGCCAAAGTTAAATGAGGAATTTCTTTAACGATTTCCTCAGCATTCAATCCCATTTTATAATCAGCAACAATACGGCGTACAGTGACTCCTGTTCCTGCAATAATCGGGCATCCTCCATGTATTTCTGGAGAACTACTAATCAATGTTCCAATGTTTACGTTAGTTTGCATGGTAATAATCTCTTCTCATACAGTTAATGATAGTTGCAAAAATCTAGTTGTGATTATTATCGTCAAAATTTAGCTCTTGCTTTGATGTTTCTGAAGATGGTGGGTTTGCTTGGTTTTGGATGCAGATGCCAATTATCATTATTTTATCTTTCTCAATACTTATACTACCTATTTTTACCCATGTATTTACAGGTAAAGAATCACTTACTTGATGTTGAAGATACAGATTAGATTTATAACCTGCTTCTTCCAGCCATTCGCAAATATTTCGCCAGTTTTCTACTTTTTCATTACATTTACCCACAAGATTTTTTACATAAGGATATAAAGTAGTACATACTTCACTTTCAACACCCTTAATGCTTTTATGGAGTATTTGAGCTATTTCAGCAGGACTGTAACCGCAAAGCAAGCCTCGCAGATGTAGTTTCTCAGTGGGTGTCAGGCGCTTTCCCTTAGCCGAGGCTAAATCTGTATATAGCGTTTCTAAGTCCCAGTGGTTAGCCGCTTCGGTAAATTGTTCGTTAGTAGATGACATGACAAAGGTTATTCAGAAAATTTTTCCTAGCCAAATCCTAGCTTAACTTACAGTCTTGGCTTAGTAACAGCTGAGGTTTAACTAACTTATTATCGAATAAAGCAAGGTTGTAAAAGTTACTACCAAGCAAAGCTAATACATACTAACTGAGGTTATCTATGTCAACATTTGGAATTGATGGGATTAAAACAGCTTTAAGTCAAGCACTGGAAATGTTACCAGACTGGAAAGAATTAAACCCTTTTCAAAAAGGGACAGCTATTGATCAAACTTTTAAATCTCTTTTGAGAGATTTAATGCAACAGTTTGCGATGAAACCAGGTGTTGATTATGTAGATAATTTGAAAGATAACGAACGCTGTACAGATTTTGTCGCTTTGTCTAAAAAGGCAGATGATTTAATTCGAGGATTATTAAATGGAGAAATTATTGCTATTTCAGGACATACTCGATCTAGTAAATTAGGCAATATAGTTACTGTTAAGGCTCATTTTCGTAAAAGAGCAGCTTAATTTTTCCTAAACAGACACCACCAAATTTTAGCAACCTTTACATAGCACTGAGAGCAATCAAATGGAACCAAAATATTTTAAGGATGGAAATTACATTTATGAGTGTAAATCTTCTCCTGAAAACAAAGATGGCCCTCTCAATAACGGCAGCCTGAGCAATTGGACAAGAGATGCTAAAAATTTATTGAAACGCTATCAACCTAGTGGATTTCGTTATGTATTTCCTGTTAATCGGCTTGATAGCAATAATAAAGCAATCTTAGAAAAGCTAAAAGAAGATTGTCCTGGCGTAGATATACAATATTATGATTGTGATTCAGTAGATAGGCTGATTGGAGCTTTGGAAAAAGTAAATAGCTTACCGGAATTAGTAGCATACATTAAGCAAGCCAGGAAGTAAAAATATGGGGCAAAGTCTTCACTTTTACCGAATTAAGTTCTTTGATGTTAAAGTCATCGAAAATTTTGATTATGACGATGTTTTGAGAACATTAATAGCACTTCTGGGGAAAGAAAAATCAGAGATTGATGAAACTATTTATAACCTGGTTTTTGAACCCATCGAAGAAATCAGTACCTATATT
>JBAVZX010001281.1:0-2426 GCA_049589015.1 Phormidium sp.
CTCATCCATATTAAATCTAAGTAATGAGAGGAAGTACCAAATCATTATTAAATGTTTGAGCCAGCGTCGGGCGAAAACCAAGTTTAATTAAGTCTGAAGGCTTGGTATATCAAAGCTTCCGACAATAGCAAGCTGTGGCGCTCAGAAAACCCATGACAAACTAGAAATAGTTAACGATCGTCATTCAACTAAACGATTCTAGATTTTAGTAAAAAGAACCATGAAAGCGACTACAAGCCGTCCATTATCTCCACCAGCTGCATTAATTCTCAAATTGATTGGACTAATCTGTATACTGTCTTTTTTAGTAGACGCATTCACGCTGCTAATTCCCTTCAATCCTACCGATCGGGGATGGCAAATCAACCTAACGACACAGCTAGTAGAAAGGGGAATTATCCCTTTAGTGGGGATGGCATTCCTGTTTGCTGGCGTTTGGATCGATAGTGTAGCCGACGCATCTGGGAAAACCGCCCCCGTTTGGCAAATTGTCAAATTAATAGCATTGGTACTTTCGGGAATTTTAGGGTTACTTTACCTGCTAATTGCACCTTTGCACGTCAATAATGTGCGACTTCAGAGTACCACCGCGATCGAGCGAGTAGCGCAGCAAGCGAAACAAGCAGAAACTCAATTAGCTAGTGATGCTTTTAAAAACCAAGTAGAACAACGACGTGGCCAAATTAGAACCCAAATTGGAGAATTACTCAAAGACGAAAAAAAATTCAATGAAGCACTGCAAAACCAACAAGTACCCAAAGAAGTCAGAGATGTACTTCAGCAGTCCAAAGCAAATCCCCAAGTACTCGATGATTTCCTAAATCAACAAGCGAAAAGCTTTAGTAATCAAACACTTACCCAAATTCGGGAACGCCAACAACAATTAGAAACTCAAGCGAAAACTGCGGCATTAAAATCTCAAGTTCAAATTGGGATCAGCAGTGTTTTATTAGCATTAGGCTTTTTTGTGACCGCAGGAACGGGATTAAGGGGTTTAGTGTCGCTACCATCAGCACCCCGCAAAAACCCGCCACCAAAGCGCTAAACAGAGATTTTGAGCAATTTATACTCAGAGTCGATCGTCAGGGTACTCTAAGGCAAAGATCTCAAAAATCTTTATCTTTTCGCCTAATTGGAAGTTTTACATGATCTCGATTTACATCCTGACCTATAACGAAGAAATTGATATTGCTGCTTGTATTGAGTCAGCAATGCTTTCTGACGATGTGATTGTAGTAGATTCCGTCTCGTGCGATCGCACTGTAGAAATTGCCAATCGCTACCCAGTGCGAACTGTTCTCCATAAATTTGAAAGTCACGGACAACAGCGAACATGGATGCTGCAATCAGTTCCCGCCAAATACGACTGGGTATATATCCTGGAAGCTGATGAACGCATGACTCCCGAACTGTTTCAGGAATGTCTACAAGCAACTCAGAGTCAGGAATACATTGGTTACTACGTAGCTGAACGAGTCATGTTTATGGGTAGCTGGATTCGCCGCAGCACTCAATATCCTCGTTACCAAATGCGTCTGTTCCACAAAGACAAAGTTTGGTTCACTGATTATGGTCACACAGAACGAGAAGTCTGCAACGGTGCAACCAGTTTTCTCCAAGAAACTTACCCCCATTACACCTGTAGTAAAGGATTAAGTCGCTGGATTGAAAAACATAACCGTTACTCCACAGACGAAGCCAAAGAAACCCTCCGTCAGCTACAACAAGGTAACGTTAACTGGCGAGAATTGTTTTTTGGCCAAAGCGAAGTAGAAAGAAGAAGGGCACTTAAAGATTTATCTCTGCGTTTACCATTTCGACCCTTAATCCGATTCATTTATATGTATTTTCTACTCGGAGGGATACTTGATGGGCGGGCAGGATTTGCTTGGTGTACCCTACAAGCTTTTTACGAATATTTAATTATGCTCAAAGTTTGGGAACTCAAGCATCTGCCTCTACCCAACTTTGAAGTAACTCATAACTTCTCTACTTCTGAGTCCGCTGCTGAAGAAACAACTACTGACTCAGCTAAGTTGAGTTCTTCTACTTAGAAGGCAGGGAATCAAAGGGGCAGGGGAGCCAGGGACTAAGGAATTTTTGCCTTCTGCCTTCTGCCCCTTAAAAAGCTTTTTAGCATTAACTAACTTTAAAGTCCTTAAAGCAGTAGTTATATTATCACACTATTTACGGCAAAAAGCTGAATAAAAAGCTTAGCTATCTTAATGGAGCAAGAGGACTCCCGTTACAGTCTGCGACTGTAACGGGAGATGAATTGCGACCCGCATAAAAATTGAGGGTAGCGAATCCATTTTAGGTAAACGGTTAATCGAATCACGTATGACTTCAGATAGGGAGTATAATTAAAAATATAACAAAGGTGAAGTCGTACTGATGTTAGATGTTTTGAAGGTGAGAATTTACCC
>JBAVZX010001282.1:0-5813 GCA_049589015.1 Phormidium sp.
CCTGAAGACCTTTACAACGGTAATGGCGGGATTGCATTATTTTTATCAGCCTTAGATTATGTCCAAGGCACACAGCAATTTCATCACCTAAGTTTAGCTGCCTTTCAACCAATTCGCAAATTTCTGGAAACTGCTGATTTTGAATCTACTCGCAGATTCGTTCGCTTAGGAATTGGCGGAGCTACAGGTTTAGGTTCTATTATCTACGCCTTAGTAAAAACTAGTCATTTTCTCCAAGAACCTACACTTTTAACAGATGCTTTAGCTATTGCTAAGTTAATTACTCCCGAACTCATTACTACTGACAAACAATTTGATATTATTGGCGGTGCAGCCGGAGCAATTTTAGGATTATTGGCATTATACGCCCAAACAAAAGAACCAAGTGTGTTAGCAACAGCTATTAATTGCGGTCAACATTTACTTGCCCATCAAACCGAACCAAAAAAACAATTTCATTATCCAAATTTACCAACTCAAAATCCTAAATCTGGCAAAGCTTGGAATATTTTAGGACAGAAACATTACACAGGTTTTTCTCACGGTGCAGCTGGTATTGCTTATGCTCTATTACGGCTTTATGCAGTAACACAAACAGAAGCATTTTTAACAGCAGCCACTGATGCTATTACTTATGAGCATAGTGTATTCTCTCCTACAGCTGCAAATTGGCCAGATTTCCGGGCATTTGCTCAACAAAATGGTCAACCTAGTTTTATGGTGAGTTGGTGTCATGGCGCAACTGGAATTGGATTAGCTCGATTGGGTAGCTTGCCCATATTAAGGACAAATGAAATTGAACAAGATATAGAAATTGCTTTGCAAACAACTCAAAAATATAGTTTGCAGGATGTAGATTGTCTTTGTTGCGGTAACTTTGGTCGCATCGAACTATTGCAGGTAGCTGCGGAAAAATTATCCCGTCCTGAGTTAAAACAAATTGCCGAACAAAGAACTACTTGGGCAGTATATTGGGCAGAAAAATCAGGAGGGTATAAATTACCAAATTTGCCCAATTCCGTATTTAGCCCTAGCTTTTTCCAAGGAACTTCGGGGATTGGCTATGAATTACTCCGGTTAGCATACCCAGAACTTTTACCTTCCGTTTTGCTGTGGGACTAATCCAAATAATCAAATTTAAATCCAGAACAGCTTCATAAAGATTAAATAAACTTTTGTATGAGACAAGACTTACCAGATTTTCATACTTAATTTTGGTACAGAATAATACTGAATTTCAGCATGATATAGTAAAAAGCTTTTACTGAGTGCTGATGGTTACAACTATAAAAAACTTTTTCCCCGGGCTTTTACCGTATATTTTCGTACTTTTTCTTCAAAAAAATGTTGAAATCTTCTTAGGAACTTTACTGTAGATTTATACATATTTAAAAATATCTTTTGTACAATTTATTTAGACTGAGCAAGAAGGCATAAGTGGGTGCATTGGGGATTAAACTTCATCTGAATCAAAGTGATTTACTAATTAATTTGGCAAAAGATTACTCTCAGTCTATACAAGCAAAAATCATTAATATTATATACATAAAAATCATGATGTCAAATCTTCCGGTTCAATCAATTAATGTAGAAGAATTACCTGCCCAAGAGTACAGCTTTGTCAAAACTCAACAAGCCATCTACAACCTGTGTAGAGATTTAGAAAATAATAGCGACCTCAAATCCCAAATAGAGCAAACAAGCGATCTTGATTCTTTCCTCAAAATTGCCGCAGAAAATGGCTATGAATTTACAGCTACCGACTTGCAAATAGCCATCAATTTGGAATCGGGGAATAGCTATCTCAGTTCAGATGAATTTGATGATTATGAACTGGATGAAGAAGAATTAGAAGCAGTCGCAGGTGGAGGTCGAGGCGCATTCAGGAACAGCTATTGGCATCAAACAGGGATTCAGGTGGACGATCAATGTTTTTACTTGTTAGACCAATCCTCCGATCAGCGAAAGATAGTAGTCGAAGCGCTGCGATACATGGAGGAATGGAAGTTTGTTGGTAACAATTCAGTCATGGTAACTGATTTGGATGGATCGCGTGGTTCACTCTTAATTTCTAATATCACTGCTAACGGTGCTTTTACGCAAAATGCTAATACTTTGTCTGAATGGGAGATAGTTTCATAACTGTAGAAAACCAGCAAAATTTAATCATGATTATTTGATAAAAGTTGAGAATTTTTCGGAGATCTCAACTTTTATAAATTTCTAAGCTGTAAACACTCCTAATAGGAACCTCATATTAACTATGGAGAAATTGCTGATGCTGCAAAACTCGATCGAGCCAATCAATGCAGAAGATTTACCTGCCACTGAATACCGTTTTGTCAAAGCTCAACAAAACATTTATGAATTATGCCAAAATATTGAGCAAGAGCAAACATTAAAATCTTCTTTGGAAAATGCCAAAACTCCCGAAGAGTTTCGGAAAATTGCGTATGATGGGCTGGCTTTAAGTTTGTTACAGAATACATCAGATCAAAATACTTGGTCGAATTACTCATCTGGTAACTTGACACTCTCACCGTCAAGCTACGCTGTGACGGGAGATTCTTGCTTCAACGAGTGACCTTGCTTAATTAGACCTTAGATTTGTTTTTCTTCGTTCCCTCAAGTGATTGTCTCGTTCCTGTAGGTGTAGCCATTTCAACTGCTAGATACCCTTGGCATGGCTAGTCCCAGGTCGATAGGCTAGCGGGTATTATCTCTAGCGAAGTCAGAGGTAGTATTTTTTTTCCGCTCTGCTTTGGTCTGAGTTGCTTTTTTAGGCTATGTTTCACCTTGGGAACTCCCCTAGCGCCAGTGTGCTTTCGGAATAAGCTCTGATTGCGCCCTACTGCCAGCTTCAGTCTCCAGAATTCCGAGTCTGGTTGCTGTGGCTAGATTGGGAGTCACACCCATACCTGGTGGGAGGGACTTGCACCCTCATCATCTTGAGAGTTTCACGGCCTCTAATGGCTGTGAGTAGCGTTATTTCGTGGTTTGCGCCACTGATTCGGCTACAACGAATCGCACCAGCCTTAACCATGATTGAATAGTTATAATAGTCGCGTCTTGATTAGTTTGTGTAATATAGATAACTTTACAAAACTGTTAAATTTTTATAATTTTTCTTCAAGGTGGTTGAGCAAATGCAAACTTGTGATTGGAAAAGATTTGGTTGGCGGTTGAGTCAGTTAGGTTATTTAACTTTTAGTGGAATTGCTTTATCAACTCAAGTTAGTTTAGCTCAGGTTGTTCCTGATGCGACTTTGGGGAATGAAAGCTCTGTTGTTACTCCCACTGCGATCAAAGATCTTCCAAGTGACCAAATTAATGGGGGAGCAATTCGCGGTAATAATTTGTTTCACAGTTTTCGAGAATTTAATGTTGGTGCTGGACGAGGGGTTTATTTTACTAACCCAGATGGAGTAGCGAGGATTTTGACTAGAGTAACAGGAAATAATGTTTCGCAAATCTTAGGAACTTTAGGTGTTCTGGGTAATGCGGATTTATTTTTAATTAATCCGAATGGCATTATTTTTGGGTCGGGTGCGAGATTAGATCTTAATGGTTCATTTATTGGCAGTACGGCTAGTAAAATTAGATTTGCTGATGGTTTAGAATTTAGTGCTAGTAATCCGCAAGCATCACCATTGCTGAGTGTTAATGTTCCTGTTGGGTTACAATTTGGCACAAATCCCGGTCGAATAGTGAATCAAAGTACAGATGAAGGGAACAATATTGATCCACTCCGTCCATATTATCCCACACCTAGATTAAGAGTAGCTCCGGGAAGAACTTTTGCGTTAATCGGTGGTGATGTGCTGATTGAAGGCGGCACTATGGGGGCTTTTGAAGGAAGAATTGAGTTAGGTAGTGTGGGTGATAATGGTTTTGTGGGTTTGAGTCCGATCGCACAAGGTTGGGCATTGAATTACGATCGAGTACAAAACTTTGGTGATATTAATCTATCTCAAAATGCCGTTGTTGATACTAGTGGGCAAAGAGGCGGCGATATTCAAGTACGAGCCAGAAACTTAACTCTCCAAGAAGGCGCAATCATTTATTATGTCCATGAAGGCTCAGAAGTTGGGGGAAATATAGATGTTACCGCCACTGAATCAGTAGAAATTATTGGTGGACTTAATCCGTTTTTTTCTGTTCCTACTCTTCCTACCTATACTCAGATCTCTGCTTTTACACGGGGAACTGCAACTGGAACTGCTGGTAATGTAACAGTTCAAACTCGCAGATTAACTGTTCGAGATGGGGGGAATCTCAGTAATATTTCCAATGGCAATGGAAATGCTGGAAACTTAACAGTTTTAGCTTCAGAATTAGTAGAACTGACTGGTGTAACAGCAGACGAGTCTCTTCCTAGTGCCATATTTAATCAAACTTATAAGATCGAAGGAGAGGATGTACCCATTGGTAACGCTGGAAATATTACTATTGAAACCAAACGACTGCTAATTCAAGATGGGGCGTTAGTCAGCAGTGGCACTTATACCGCAGGTCAGGCGGGAAATCTAACTATTAAGGCTGCGGAGTCTGTAGAAATCATTGGTGCAACCCGTGAATCTCCATTTTTAACAGGGATTGCGGCAACGGTTGAGTTTGACACTTTAACAGATATTCGGGCTACAGGCAATGGGGGCAATTTGACGATTCAAACTAGAAGATTATTAGTTCAAAATGGAGGACAAATCGCTAGTTCTACCCTAGCAGATGGAAATGCAGGTAACTTAGCGATCGATGCTTCTGAGTCTGTTGAATTAACTGGTACTGACCCCTTTGCTGATGCAAGATTAGGTAGCAGTGGTTTGTTTGTTTCCGCAGAAGAAGGTGCTACTGGGAATCCGGGAAATTTAACACTTAACACCAGAAGATTGCTGGTTCAAGATGGAGCGCGAATTTCTGCTGATAATTTTGGCACTGGAATTGGGGGAGATATAACAATTAATGCTAGAGAATTGAGCCTGCAAAGTGGGGGAACGGTGAGAGCAGGTTCTTTTGGGGAAGGCTCTGGGGGAGCGTTAACTGTAAATGTTGAAAATGTGAGGATCAGTGGCAGTAGAATTTTAGGAGATCAGTTAATTAACAGTGGTTTATTTGTAAGTGGTGTTGGTTCTGGTGCGGCTGGTAGTTTGGAAGTTAATGCGGCAAGTATTGAACTTGATAATACGGGGAGATTGGAGGCTGATAGCACGGCTGGGTCTGGGAATATTAGGGTGCAAGCAAGAGATTTATTAGTGTTACGTGGTAATAGCCAAATTAGCACTAATTCTACGGGTCAAGAACCAGGGGGGAATATTAGCTTGACAACAAATAACTTAGTAGCTATAGGAAATAGCGATATTACTGCTAATGCTACTAATAGCCAGGGTGGTCGGGTAAGTATTAATGCAATTGGTATTTTTGGTCTGCAATATCAATTAGAACAAACTCCCAATAGCGATATTACAGCAACGGGTGGAAGTCCAGAATTAAGCGGTGTAGTAGAAATTAATTCACCGGAAGTTGATGTGAGTTCTGGGTTAGTTTATTTACCTACAAATGTGATTAATATATCTGAGTTGGTTGCTCAAAATGCTTGTACGTCACAACAGGGAGAAGGTAGTTCTTTTGTGGTAACAGGTCGGGGCGGTTTACCTCCAAATCCTGTTAATCCTGCTAGTAATGAGGCGGTAATGGTGGAGTGGGCAAGAGTTGCAGATGTGGGTCAAAATATGAGGTTGCAGGGAAACAGAAATAGTAGGAGTAATTCTCATGTTAGGGTGGCAAGAACTAATGAACCAATTGTGGAAGCTCAAGGT
>JBAVZX010001283.1:0-2757 GCA_049589015.1 Phormidium sp.
ATTATCAAAGGGCAATTGCACGTTTAGATTTTGAAGATTTACCAGGGGCAATTGAGGATTATCAACAAGCTGCTAATATATACTTTAATCGCGGAAATTGGCAACAATATCGAGAAACATTAGATCAAATTAAAAAAGTACAATCTCGTCCCCGACGTTATCAACGAAAAAATTCCGCAGATTTCTTTTCTCCCAGCAGTTCTACATCTTTAACCGAGTTACAAAATCAACTAATTAGAATGGTGGGTGGATATCGAGATATTGCGGAACGTTTGGTGGATATTGCCCGTTATAAATATCCCGGAATGCCGGAAGAATGGTATTGGGAAAAGGCAATTCAAGATTTGGAACGCGATCGCCACTAAATCAGCAAATTACTACTTCTTAAATGCCCTTGCCAGTAGCACAAATAAAACCAAAGTTCCTTGAATTACTCCGGCTAAAGATGACTCTAACTGTAAGGATAAAGGTAATTGTAAACTACCCACATTTAAGGCACTGAAAAAGAAAGCTACTGGCAAAATCCATAAAATCCCATTTCCTACCAACATTCCGATTAGTAAAGCCAAAAAACCAAGGTTACTCGAAATATTAGGAATTAAGCGATGAAACACTGCCAAAACTTGCAACGCGCCAGCTATTCCACCGAAAGCACCGCAAATGGCAAAAGCACCTAAAAGTCGGCGATAAGCGGGAATTCCTAATATATAAGATGCCCGTAAATTTTGCCCAACAGCACGCAATTGTAAACCGAAATAAGTACCGCGAATAACTATCACTGTCAGCACTAATCCTAAGACTGCTAAAATTAAAGCGATCGCACTAAATTCAGTATTTCCAATTGTCGGCAACCACACAGAGTCTTTAAACTGTTCAGTGCCACTCATTGAAGCTACCCCTGGACGTTTCCAAGGGCCAAAAACTAGGTACAATGTTAATCCTTGGGCAACAAAGTTTAAACCTAGTCCAGCAAAAATTTCATTCACTTTCCCATAAACATTTAATACCCCAGCAAATAGCCCCCACAAAGCACCACCAACTATGCCAAAAGTAATTCCTAAAATTATGGCTAAATAGCCGGGAATGATATCTTGAAATATGCGTAAAGCGAAGGTAGTGGCGATCGCACCCAGGATAACTTCTCCTTCAATTCCCAGGTTATAAAGTCCTGCGATAAAGGTAAAAACTAACCCACTAGCGCACAATAATAATGGTGCTAAAGTTGATAGTACACGGGCAAATTGATCGGGACTAGAAATTCCTTGCCATATTGCAACAAATACCTCGGTTGGTGATGCGCCAGCGAGGATAATAATTAGGCTAATGAATAGGAAAGCAAGAATTAGTGAACCAAAACGTAAGGAATAATCTTTGATTTTTAGTTGGTTATTTTTCATATTTTTTTTACCACAGATATCCACAGATAAACACAGATAAACACAGATAAAATTCAATCTTCAAACTTTCCGCCAATCATTTGCCCAAGTTTATTTACTGTTAATTCTTTGGTATCAATTGGTGCGGAAACATTGCCACCGCTGAAGACTAAAATGCGATCGCTATACTGCACTATCTCATCTAAATCTGAGGAAGTAAATAAAATCGTTGTCCCAGTTTGACAACGGGCAATTAACTGTTGCCAAACCCAAATTGTTGATTCAATATCTAAACCTCTGGTTGGATGTTCCATTAACAACAAATTTAAAGGTATCGGTAATAAAGCTAATTGGGTGCGTTGTTGATTTCCTCCCGATAATTTCTCGACTTTACTATCAGCTTTTCCGCGAATATTGAACAAATTAATTTTATCTTTAGTAACTGTTAAAGTTTCTTTCCAATTCACAAAAGCACGTTTTCCTAATGACTGACGTAAAGCAACATGATCTTGGATAGTTAACCCATTTACTAAACCTTCTTTCTGTCTATCTGCTGGTAGGAAACCTACTCCCGCTTTCAGGTAATTTTGATATGTTTCCTTGGTCATATCTTGACCATTAATCATCATATTGCCCGATCTAGGTGGCAATAAACCAGCACACATTAACAGTAACAATTTTTGTCCGCTACCTTCTAAGCCAGCTAATCCAATTACCTCACCAGATTGTACATTTAGTTTATCAATTTGTAGAGTTAATCGTTCATTTTTAACTATAATGTTATCCAACTGTAAAGCTACTTCGTTACTAGCAGTTTTCGGCTTGTTAGGAGTTGCTAATTTTCGCCCAAACATCATTTCAACTAAGCGATTTTCTGGGCAAGGGATTTCCGCTTCGCCAACGACTTTTCCTTGGCGCATTACGGTAACGCGATCGCACAACACCCCCACATCTTCCAACTTGTGAGAAACAAAAATCAGCGCTTTACCTGACTCGGCTAATTTTCGCATCGCCGCAAACAAAGCATCTTTTTGCGATGCAGAAATTCCCGTAGTTGGTTCATCAAAAATCAGCGTACTCACCCCTAAAGATAACAAGCGCAAAATTTCTAATTGTTGCCTTTCTCCTACTGTTAAATTACCTAAAATTTCGTTAACATCCAGAGAGAAATTGAAATCAGATACTAAGATTTTCAACTCCTTTGCTGCTAACTTTTTCGGCAGAACAATAGACGAAGTTTTATCCTTTCCCTCTTCTCTGCCAATCATAAAATTATCTAAAACAGATAAGGTGGGAAAATCAAGAGGATCTTGGTGTAACATTCCAATTCCGGCGCGAATTGCAGCGGCGGGCGTGTTTATTTCTTTAGGTTTTGCGTCGA
>JBAVZX010001284.1:0-6784 GCA_049589015.1 Phormidium sp.
GGGTAAAGCCGAAACAGGTTTTGAGGATTAGCGATCGCCTTTCCAAAGATATCAATATAACTGGCAATTTTTGCCGAGTTTCCCAACTTAAAATATCATTCCGTAGTTCCATCAGAGTACCCGAACGGCGATTAACCGCTAACCAATATAGCACCTCTTTTTCCCAATCCGAACACCGACTTACCTGTTCCTCTAAAAGTTCATAAATATTCTCAAATTTGATTTGTCCTTGTTGCCATAAAGATATAAAATCGGAAACATTACCATCAAACAACTCTCGAATTTGAGTAGCTAGCATTTTTAAAATTAAAGGATTACCTGCATTATATTTTTCCATTGTTTCCCAATCCGATGCTGAGCCAGAGAAAGCACCTTTAAGTTTAAATAGCTGCGTGATTTCTGCTATCTCTAACCCTGATAATTGGAAAGAACGAACTGGTAAATCTTTGCCTTCAAGTAAAGCAACTTCTTTGGGTTTTTCTTGACTAATTAACACCAAACAGCTTTTTGATAAAGATTCTCCCATGCGTTTAAATAACTCGCCATAACCTTCATAACCTTGAGCGTATTTTCCCACTAATTCCCTGCTTTGGAGAATCGATTCTATATGATCGAGAACTAATAAACAGCGATGTTGTTGGAAAAATTTAATTAATTCAGCGATCGCTTCGTCTAGATTTCTGGCGATATATTGATTAATAAAGAGAAATTGCAAAATTTTCTCTAAGTTTTCTTCTACTGGCGCTGGGTAACGGAGACTGCGCCAAATTATATATTCAAATTCCCCTTGCAGTTGTTGTGCTAACTTCACTGAAAGAGCAGTTTTGCCAATTCCCCCCATTCCTAATAATGCGATCAGTCGGCAATTTTCTTTTTTTATCCATTGTTCTAAAGTAGCAAGTTCTGTTGTCCGACCATAAAAATAAGAAACATCAATTAATTCTCCCCAGTCTTGCTGCGGACAAGAGTTAGATTTGATTACAAGTTTTTTGATTTTTCTTTTTGCTGAAACTTGCTGCTGCAAATTTGGTATTTTTGCATATTGATATAAAACACAGCAGAAATTAGTTTTAGTAACTCTCAGTCCTAATGCACAACTAAGCTTTTTCCACAACTGAGCGCCAACATTCTTTACATGACCAACATCGTAACCCGAACTGGCAGCAATCTCTTCATAACTTTTTCCATCCCAAGCTTGGCGAAACAAAATTATATCAAGCTTAGTTAATGAATCTGGCTTTAAGGCTGCATCAACAATTACTAAAGCTTGCTCAACATCCATTCCGTGTAAATGCGTAAATTAAATTAGTTAACCCTGAGAATTGGAGGCATATTTTCAGTTCTTACAAGAGTATATCATGACTTTTTCCCTGACTTTCTGACTTAATAGTTAAGAAATCTCCTGACTTTATTGTGAATTTCCACGGTAGAAAACAGGCTGAAAAAAGGTTTTGATTAGATGTGGTGTTTATCAACTAGTTTTTTCTCAAATTTAGGTCTTTTCTGCTCGACGTGCTGATTCCTATTGATATTTCAGTGCGTCTACTAATTACTGCAACCGTAGGAAAAATATGTTAGAACTCAACAGTTTATTTGATGAAAAATACTATTTGCTGCAAAACCAGGATGTAGCGATCGGCATTAGCCAAGGTTTGTTTAGTAGCGGACTTGACCACTACCAAAGATTTGGTCAATTTGAACGGCGCAGCCCCAGTGGATTTTTTGCTGAAGACTATTATTTGTCGCAATATCAGGATGTAGCCCAAGGAGTTCAATCTGGTCTTTTTAGAAATGGATTACAACACTTCATCAATAATGGTCAAGCTGAAGGTCGTCAACCAAGCGTTTTCTTTGATCCAAGCTTCTATTTAGATTTTTTCTCAGATGTTAAGACTGGCCTTGCTAATAGTCCAATCACACCAATAGAACACTTCGTCAAGTATGGTCAATTTGAACAACGCGATCCATTTAGTGAATTTTATACAGATGACTATCTGGCGGAAAATCCAGATGTAGCCCAAGCAGTACAAGCAACCGCGAATACAGCAGATCCGCTCACAGCCATAGAACACTTTATCGATTACGGGCAATATGAAGGGCGTAACTTTGGCCCAGATTTCGATACACCTTTTTATTTAGAGCAAAACCCAGATGTAGCAGCATCTATTAGACCTTTTGGGTTAAGTCCGATTAAACATTACCTGCAATTTGGCAGAAATGAAGGAAGATTAAATACGGAAGGGTCAGGGTTTAATATTATTGACCTAACTCAAGCTCTTGATTTAGGTACTGTTGGCAGCGCCACCGTTAGCGATTTTGTTGGCAACAATAACACAGTAGATGTCTATCGCTTCAATGTGGGCAATCTCAGCACAGTTAACATTACTCTCAATGGTTTGAGTGCAGATGCAGATTTACTCTTAATTCAGGATCAAAACGACAATGGTATCTTAGATGATGATGGAATATCCAGCGAAATAATTAATTTCTCTGGTGCTGAAGGTGCTATTGAAGAACAAATTAGTCAACTGTTGCAGCCAGGTGGTAACTACTTTGTAGCAGTTGAACAGTTTGAAGGCGACACCAACTACAATCTGAGCTTATCAGCAACACCTTTCACACCGCCAGCAGATACAGCTGGTAACACCCTAAATGCTGCACGGAATCTGGGTACAATTAATAATTCTCAGACCATCAACGAATTTGTCGGAAATGTTGACCCAGATGATTTTTATAGCATTAATCTCTCTAGCGATAGCACTCTGAATGTAAATCTAGATAACCTGAGTGCTGATGCCGATTTGTACGTGATTCAAGACAGTAATGGTAATGGCACTGTAGAAGATGAAGAAGTGCTTGCTGCTTCTGAATTTGGGGGTAACACTTCAGAGCAAATTACTAACCTGGCTTTGAATGCTGGTAATTACTTTGTTCGCGTTCAGCAGTTTGAGGGAGATACAACTTATGACCTGAGTTTATCTGCTACTCCCGCAGTTATTCCACCAGATAATGCAGGCAATACTCCAGGTAGAGCACGCGATATTGGCATTTTGAGTACTACCCAAACTTTCAGCGACCTTGTGGGTAATCTGGACAGAGATGATTATTATCGGTTTACCACCAACGGCACTACTGACTTCAGTTTGACCCTTAACGGCTTGAGTGGTGATGCTGATGTATCGCTAGCTTTGGACAAAAATAATAACAATGTCATAGATGAAAATGAAGAGTTTCAAATCTCCGCTAATGAAGGTGTTACTCCAGAAGCAATCAACGTCACTGGCTTACCGACAGGCACTTATTTCGTTCACGTTTATCCATTTGAGGGCGACACCAATTATAATTTAGCTCTCTCGGCTACTCCTTCAATCTCACCACCAATTATCATCGGAGACCCAGATACTCCACCCCTACCACCTACTCCACCCCTACCACCTACTCCACCCTTACCGCCTACTCCAGATCCGGGAGGACGCGATCCCGAAGTTGAAGAACCCAGACAACCTGATGAACCCCCCGATCCTAATGGTGACAAAGACCCGGTAATTGATAATACTGTAAAGAGCGGTAAAGAAGATGCTGTAAACGTAACCAAACCTATTGATAACCTACCGCTAGCTGCATTGATCATGGGTACTAAGTGGAATATTGCAGCTGGAGGTAAGCTGTCATTCAGTTTTGTGACCCCTAATACTGCTGCTTCTTACGAAAGTGATGCAAGCGAAACTAATGTAGCATCGTTAAGTGAGGCGGTTAAGAATAACATCCGCGATATTCTCAAAAACGTCTACGAACCAGTTATACCGATCCGGTTTATAGAAGTAAATGAGGATGAAGGCAAAATTGGTTCATTGCGTTTCATGTACTCTAAAGGGCCAAGTTACGCCTATGCTTATGGTCCAGGTGGAAGCAAAGGCGGGGATGTACATTTTATTCGCAATTATGAAGGTACCGATGATGATAACAATTTTGAAAAAGGCTCTGGAAGTCACGGCTATATCAGTTTGATTCACGAAATTGGTCATGCTATGGGGCTAAGTCATCCTGGTAATTACAACGGTAGCACTACTGGCCAGCAGGGAGAAGGACCATTCCTTCCTTTCCAGGACGATAACCTCGTTAACTCGGTCATGACCTACAACTTTAAGTACTTGTCCTACGACTTGACTAATAAGAACCCCTCCACCCTAATGCCTTATGATATCCGTGCCCTTCAATATTTCTACGGTGCAAACACTTCTTATAACAGTGGTGATACAATCTACACAATTGATAACAACAGGCTGCAAGAATATAAGACCATTTGGGATGGTGGTGGAAATGACACGCTAGATTTCTCCGCCCTTCCAGCTGACAGCAGCGGGTACAGGTTTGACTTGAATCAAGGGGGTCGCAATACGGCGTTTACAGCTTTCAATACAGCTGAATATAAGGACGCTGCTGTGAGAACCGCTTTAGAAAACAAGAAGATAACTCAGGAAGAGTATGACAAAGCTCCTTTCTATACAGCCGATAAGTATGGTGCTCCGATCGCTTATGGTACGGTAATTGAAAATCTAATTGCTACCCAAAGCTTTGACTATATTGTTGGTAACAATGTCGCCAACAATATTAATGCTGGTGCAGGTGACGACCAAATCTTTGGTGGTGGTGGTGCCGATTTATTAACAGGTGGCGCAGGTGCCGATCAATTTACTCTTGCGCCAGGAAGTGGTGGCTCTACTATTGAAGCAGCAACCACTATTACCGATTTCAATGCAGGTGAAGGAGATTCGATAGGCTTGTTCAACGGTTTGAATTTTGCCTCTCTTTCGATTACTCAGGGAACTGGGGCATTTGCTAATTTTGCTGTAATCCAGAGTAACGGAGAATATGTGGCGAAGTTAAGCAACACCCAAGCTAGTGTGTTGACGCAAGACCGATTCCGAATTGTTTAAGTTACTTGGATGAAAAGATGATCAATTGGTCTAAACAAAGTAATTTCTCCTTTTTTCATCTCTTAAAGAGAGATAGATGAGTTGAACTAAAAATGCAGAAGATTAGAAAATAATTTCTCTATCTTCTGCATTTTTTTAGGACAGTTAAAATTGTTGTCTTTTGTGGAACTTTTCTTCAATAGCCATAGTCAATAATTGGAGTTAGCTTAAACAATCAGACTATACATAGGGTAAAATGTTGAGTAAATTCATAAAAATTTTGTTCTGGCTGGTCACAAGTTTGATGTTGGTTTTGATAGTCGATCGTACTAATGCAATTAATATTCACGAATCTAAGTTAACGACTCAAGCCAACTTAATTATATTAGCTGAGAGGAATTTGCAGATGTCGGAAAGCCCAATTTCTGAAGAGTTTCGGAAAAATCAAGAATTATGGGTTAAACAAAAGCTGAAAAATTACCGCTACATTCTGCGAGTTAGTTGTTTCTGCCCACCTGATATGACTCAACCAGTGATTATTGATGTTCGTTCTGGTAAAACTTCTTCAATTACGCCAGAAACCAACAGAAATATAGTTAATAAAGAGTTCTTTCAGAAGTACGATTCCATTGATAAACTCTTTGAAATTATTCGTTCAGCACTTGCCGAAAATGCCTACAAAGTTGATGCTAAATATCACCCTACTTTAGGCTATCCAACCCAAATCAGTATTGATTACAACAAGCTAATATCGGATGACGAAATCTTTCTCACCATTAATAAATTAGAAGCTCTATAAAATGGGCATTTCTCACAACCATAATAAAGGTTAGGTGCGTTTATCGCTCTCACACTTCCGGCTCTATTCCCTGCGCTCTCAATTGCGCCATTAACCTTTCGACTTTTTGTTGCTCTTGTTGTAATTCCAATTGAGTTTGTTCCGCCCTCTCCCATCCCGTCAACAACAAATTCCCTTGTTCATCCCACCAACGTAACCAAGGTGCTTCTGCATTTTGATACCTACCTTGCCAAATTCCTAACTCAACGCCTAAAAATGAAATTGGAAAATGACCCCTTTCATTTGCTGGCAATAACTGATACTCTCCCGCCACCAAACAATATACTTCCACACTGGCGCGACTCACTTCATAAATTCCGTAAAATGCTGGACGGATGATTTGTTCATAGATCCAAAATTTCCCAGGTTTTTCTCCTTCTCCTACGCGAAATAACGGAGTTCGATCGCGTTCTTCCGAACCGTCTCCTGAGACAAATTCTAAAACTATAAACGGCGGAATTAATTCTTGCCACAACACATAAGAACGGCGAAATTGACCGTTTAACATTGGTGGCACATTGGGTACATAAAACCAGTCTGGTGCTTCTGCGCCTCTTTCGGGTGGTTCAGTTAAACGCCAATAAATTCCACAATCTTGCCCAATACAATATTGCCCATCAGGATGGAGATTTTGCAATACTGATTCTATAGAATCGGTTAACAGAACGCTTTGGGGATGCTCCTGAAAATTTTTCACAAAAGTACCATCTGACTCTGGTAATTGCGTATGGTCAGGAAGTGCAGTATTTATTGCTGTTTGGTCAATTCCTAAAGTCATAATATCATTTTTGGTAAAAATTCTAATTGCTTAAATTATATAATTTCTGCTTAATTAAGTTTGTAGTAGCGACTTCAGTCGTTTACCCGAATAAAGTCGCTACTACAAACTAGAAACAATAAACTCGCGATTATTTACCAACGCTACACCAACGTCTGTAAACGATCGCGAGTTTTAAACATCAGATAAAATTGTCGGAGCGTGTTGCCAGTTCTGCATTCATGCTACTGCCAAAAGCAGGAACTAGCATAC
>JBAVZX010001285.1:0-1723 GCA_049589015.1 Phormidium sp.
AGGGCGCGATCGCTTAATTGCTATTCCTATCACTCGCATTCAACAGCTTAATCGAGAATTAGCGGTACTCGCTCAAGAAGAAGAAGTAAAATTTTTAGATTTATATCCTTTATTTACGAATGCTCAAGGTCATCTTCGCGCCGATTTAAGCACAGATGGATTACATCTTAACCGTCAAGGTTATCTAGTTTGGCGATCGGCAATGCAATTGTACACTCAGTTAGTCTTGGGTGAACAGGGGAGCAGGGAAGTAGGGGCGTACCTGCGTGTGCGCCCGGAGCAGAGGAGCAGAGGAGAAAATTATTGAAAACTTTTATCCTATTCCCTATTCCCTGTTCCCTGAAAATTGCTGACAATTGTGCCAATTTCCCGGTAGTCTGAAAACATCTGCACTTGGACTTTTCAGACAAGGGACAAAAATGGATACAAAAGCATTTAAACGTTCACTGCAACAATCAGAAAACTACCATCGTAAAGGATTCGGTCATCAAGAGGAAGTCGCTGGAGTTCTGAAATCCGAGTATGAAAGCAGTCTGATTCAGCAAATCCGCCAAAATAACTATACCCTGGAAAAGGGAGATGTCACCATTCGACTAGCAGAGGCGTTTGGCTTTTGCTGGGGTGTGGTACGTGCGGTAGCAATGGCTTATGAAACTCGTCAGCATTTCCCCACCCAACGAATTTGGATTACTAATGAAATTATCCACAATCCCTCAGTAAATCAAAGATTGCGGGAAATGCAGGTAGAATTTATTGCTGTAGAACAGGGTGAAAAGGATTTTTCTGGCGTTGGTGTGGGTGATGTGGTGATTTTACCCGCCTTTGGTGCTAGCGTCCAAGAAATGCAATTGCTTTCCGAAAAAAATTGCACAATTGTTGATACTACTTGTCCTTGGGTGTCGAAAGTTTGGAACACCGTCGAAAAGCACAAGAAAAAGAGTTACACCTCAATCATTCACGGCAAATATAATCATGAAGAGACGATCGCAACAAGTTCATTCGCTGATAAATATTTGATTGTGTTGAATATGGCACAAGCCGAATATGTAGCGAATTATATCTTGAATGGTGGCGATCGCGAAGAATTTTTAGCTAAATTCAACCTTGCTTATTCTGAGGGTTTCGATCCCGATGTAGATTTAGAATGTGTGGGTATTGCTAACCAAACTACCATGCTCAAAAGTGAAACCGAGCAAATTGGTAAACTGTTTGAACATACCATGATGAAAAAGTATGGCCCTGCTCAGTTAAACGAGCATTTCCAAAGCTTTAATACCATCTGCGATGCCACACAAGAACGGCAAGATGCCATGTTCCAATTAGTAGATGAAAAATTGGATTTAATGGTAGTAATTGGCGGGTATAATTCTTCCAACACTACGCATTTACAAGAGATTGCCATTGACAGAAAAATCCCCTCTTATCATATCGATTGTGCTGAGAGAATTGGCCCCGGAAATCGCATCGAACATAAGATTTTACATGGCGATTTAGAAGTAGTAGAAAATTGGCTACCTGCTGGCAAAATTGTCGTGGGAGTTACTTCTGGTGCTTCGACACCGGATAAAGTTGTGGAAGATGCGATCGAAAAAATCTTCCAATTAAAAGCTGCCGTAGCCGTTTAAAAACTCATAATTTAAACCACAGATGAGCACAGATGAATATTTAATTTATCTGCGTTCATCTAACAAAAAAGCCCTCTCCTTCTTTCCTCTGCGTCCTC
>JBAVZX010001286.1:0-3279 GCA_049589015.1 Phormidium sp.
TAATAGTTTTAGGCAGCATTTTTCAAAATCCTTAAAATTTCCAAATTTGCGGCAAAGTCGATCGCCCGAAAATCATCCAAATTTTTTAATTGGGAATTTGCACCTGCTGCTAAAAGCGCATTAACAATTTTTGTCTTACCTGCGGAAGCTGTATACATCAGTGCTGTTGCACCGTTATCATTTTGGTTATCAATATTAATTTTTGCCTCTACGAGTAAGTTAATTATATCAATGCGATCGCGGAAACAAGCAAACCACAAAGCATTATTACCGTCGTTATTTCTGATATTTAAATTTGCTCCCGCTTCAATTAGCGATCGCACAATATTGATTTCTCCCGCTTGCGTCGCCTTCATCAAAGCTGTATCACCATTACCACCAATTTGATTCAAATTCCCTGGAACAAATTCATTTGCTAGCAACCATTCATTCATCTCTGACAATGATAATCCTATCATATTCTTCGCACTTCCTTCAATTTTAATTCAAGCTTTACATCTGTAGAGAAAACACATTTTAAAGATAGTTTTCTAACTCAACTTCCAGCGTACAATCAGAAGTTGGTTTAGCAACACAAGTCAAAACATATCCTTCCCTAATTTGGTTCTCACTTAAGAAAATTTGTTCCGATTGATCCACTGTTCCAGACACAATTTTCCCTTGACACATTGCACAAGAACCTACCACACACTCGAAGGGAATTTTAATGCCATATTCAGCGGCTTCTTCCAGAATATATTCAGTATCAGGTACATCAATTGTTTGGCTAAAATTCTGGCTTTTGTTAATTAAAGTCACCTTATATGTTGTCATAACTTTGCTCATTCACATTACTAGACATTTCTCAATGCTGGGTTAATCGCCTTATTTACTAACGCTTTAGTTGCGTTTAATGTCAGATTAGGTTGCGTCCAAGTTATCACCCATCGATTGCCAGATCCCATAAATTCCATGTCATTATCTATGCCGGGACGACCCAAAACATCAATCATTTGTCTGGCTAAAACGCATTGACTAGTAACTGCGCTAATTGCTACTGTCGTCAGTATTGTATCTGAATCTGCGATCGCTTCCTGCTCAATCAAATCTAGGTTCATAACTTGCTCAAAACTGGATTAATCATGATTACTTAAACACCTGAAAATCTACTAGCTATCAGGTGAATTCCATCCCAAGAAGGTGGTCTATAATCCCGATTAAATGCCTGATCCACGTATCTAACTAAATTCGGTAAATCCTCACCTCTAATTTCTTGATTAATGAACTGTTTCAACTTCTTTTCCCAACCTTCGGGATAATCCCTAATAATAGGATGTTTCACAGCAATTGATTGGTATTCAGCTTTCTCTAGATCTAGAATAATATCGAGATAAAGCACAGCCAAAGGACGCACAAAAATCCCGGTTGCAGCAATACCGAAATCAGCATCAATTCCCTTTTGTTTCATCACAACCACAAAATGTCCACCTTCAGGAATTTTGTAAGGCAATTGGCTTTTATCTTCCACAGGTTTAACCTCAACGTTGTAACCTTTGGTTAACCCTTCTTCTAAAGTCATTTGCTCATAAAGTTGCTCAGGATGCGGAACATAAATTGTTAATTGATGCAGATGTAACCAAGGATTTTTTGTTGGTTCGTCAGCGTCATCTTGCCAAGCATTGTAATGCTTACGCATCTCCTGACTAACATAACTTTCCTGATTGCAAATATTGATCAACGAGATGTTGAGAACTTGCTGATCGAACTGAGTTGCGCCTAAGATTCTTGACAACATAATTTTATCCAATGCCTTGTAATTTTTGATTCGATCGCCTGGAGCAACTCCTAAAATTTTCGCTAACCTTGCCCTAGTGCAGTTTTTAAGTTAGTAACTGTGATTCGGCTTAAGGATATTTCATTAAAAATACCATCCAAATAATCCAGTAATATTTCCATAAATTCCCTAAGAGTTATTTCGGGAAATAATCTTGAAACCAAGGCAATTCGCAAGGCAACATCATCCGAAATTGGCAGTTCACCCATTGTTTATTTTCACGATCCGAAAGTTACTTATACTATTAGATAGTAATCAACTTAATGATTCAGTATTTTTTAATACTAAAATATTGAAGCGGAAAACTATTGACTTTAGTAAATAAATGTTAATTTATTAGAGAAAATTGGATCTAATACTTTTTAAAAGTTAATTATGTTGATAATATACATAAATGTATACAGTTCAATTACTGTAAGTATTTCATTCATTTATCGCCTCTTTGTTGCCCCCTCAAGTGTTAATATCTAATATCTCTTGAACTACTAGGAAGAAACCATGAATGTTTTCTTGGAACTACATAGCAATATGCCACGAGAAGGCCCCGGAGATATGGCATCAACCGCCAAAGCCTTATCTCTAATTCCAAACTTGCCTAAAAACCCCCGAATTTTAGACGTTGGTTGTGGCCCTGGAATGCAAACATTAGCCCTTGCCAAAATCACCAAAGGACAGATTACTGCCATAGACAACCATCAACCATTTCTCGATCAATTGCAACAGCGAGCAGCGCAGGAAAACTTATCTAGCCATATTATTACCCAAAACTGTTCCATGTTTTCTCTAAACTTTGAACCGGAAAGTTTCGATCTAATTTGGTCGGAAGGAGCTATTTATATTATGGGTTTTCAGGAAGGCTTAAAATCTTGGCATCGTTTCTTAAAAACTGGTGGCGGTATTGCTGTCTCAGAACTATCATGGTTAGTTACAAATCCTCCAGAAGAACCTTTGAATTTCTGGAAAAATGCCTATCCTGCAATGAAGAATATCACAGAAAACATCACCATTATTCAGAATTTAGGATACAACTATATCAACAATTTTACACTTCCTGAATCTTCATGGTGGGATGATTACTACATTCCTTTAGAGCGTAGAGTAGCTGACTTTAAAAAGAAATATCAGGGCAATGAAGAGGCTAATGCTGTCTTAGATGAAGAACAAAGAGAAATAGAACTTTACAGAAACTATTCTGATTCTTATGGGTATGTTTTTTATATAATGCAGAACTGCATTGGAAGAGTTAAGGGAGAATGAGGATTCATGAGCCGATACAGTATGATTATTCAATGGTCTGATGAAGATCAGCTTTTCCTAGTCACAATTCCAGAGTTTGCTGACTTAGTTGTGATGCCTTGTACTCATGGCAAAACTCGTGAGGAAGCAATTCATAACGGCGAAGAAGTTATTGAAATGTATTTGGAGGCTTGGCAAGCAGAAGGTGAATCTATCCCTGAACCTAGAAC
>JBAVZX010001287.1:0-1892 GCA_049589015.1 Phormidium sp.
ACGTATGTTGTTGCGCTTCAGCGCTATTACAAATGGGATAATAGCGCTAAAGCGCAACAACGTACATGAGCTTAATCTGATTTATAATAACAAATAAACATTAATTGTTTATTGAGCTTAACAAAAAATGACTCAGCTATCTAAAAATCAAACTCCGCGTCGGGGAAGAGTATTTCCCGATCGTCAATTATCCCCCGAAGAAAAAGCCAAACGACGCGCCGAGAGAGTTTAAAAAAAGCTGATTCGGTAATGAGGAAAACACCAGTTGATACACATATTTTTGGGCGACTTTCCAATAACGAGAAAAACATTTCAAGTCAATGTCACCGGAATAATTTAAAAAAGGATCGATCGCCACCACCAAAAAATCCAACTCTTCCTCAATTTCCCCACAAATCTCTTGAAATCTTGGACTTGGACTTTCCACGATCATCTACAGTAAATGGAACTCCAGCAAAAACAGATAACCTAGATATACCATCTGCGTTCATCTGCGTTCATCTGCGTTCATCTGCATTCATCTGCGTACTAAAAAAGAACTCCGACAAAAACAGATAACCTAGATATACCATCTGTGTTCATCTGTGAACATCTGTGGTAAAAAAACACTTTCAACCTCGCCTTTTACCCTTTTGCCAACTTTGACTTGATTTTTCACTTTCCTAAAACAGGATCGCGCACTTCTGCTAAACTGAGTACGCCATAGCGATCGAAGATGTTGGTGCTTTTTTCACAGTTTTTAGGGTAACAGACATCTGAGCGAAGCACAAAATTTACTAAACTGCTTTTATTGGTCTTTTAGGAGTGATAATATGCGTTTCCTTCCCCAAAATTCCGCAGTCAGGGGTTTCAGCAAGCAGAAAAATTGGTCTTTATTCAGTGTTTTCTTGTTACTATTGACAGTAGCTCCTGTAAAAATCTATCCGCAGACAGAAGCCCAGGCATTTACTTCTATGAGTAATTCTGTAATTGCTCAAGAAACTAGCACAACAAATTTTACCTTAGCAAAAACTGTTTCTCAGCACTCAGGCGGAGTTAAAGGTATTGCTATTAGTCCTAATGGTGAAACTTTAGTTACTGGGAGTAGTGACAAAACTATTAAAGTTTGGAGTTTGCCAAATGGTGAATTACAAAGAACACTTTCTGGACATACAGCGCCAGTTTTATCAGTAGCGATTAGTAAAGATGGTACAAGTTTAGTGAGTGGAAGTAGCGATCGCACTATCAAAATCTGGAATCTAAAAACCGGAAGATTGCAAAGAACAATTTCCGGTCATTCTGGCGGAATTTATTCAGTAGCTATTAGTCCCGATGGCAGAACTTTAGTTAGTGGAAGTGGCGACGGAACAATTAAAATTTGGAATGCCAGAACTGGCAATTTACAGCGCACTTTGCGTCCTAATGCTGGCATGATTTTATCAGTTGCGATTAGTCCTGATGGAAAAACGATCGCGAGTGGTAATCAAGATTTAACCGTAAAAGTTTGGGATATTAGCAACGGAAAATTGCTGCGAAATCTCACCGGACACAGTAATTATGCAGTTTGGTCAGTTGCTTTTAGTCCCGATGGCAAAAAATTAGCTAGTAGTTCCCATGACGGCACAATTAAAATTTGGAATACCGAAGATGGGAAATTACTAAACACATTTAAAGATGAAACTCCGGTTTTTTCAGTAACTTTTAGTCCCGATGGAAAAACTCTTGCTAGTGGCGATCAAGCTAGTCAAATCAAAATTTGGGATCTCACCAATGGAAATGTTTTACAAACTCTCACTGGACACGCCGATAAAGTAGAATCAGTAGCTTTTAGTCCCGATGGCAAAACCCTTGTTACTGGTGGTAGTGGCGCTAAAGATACTAGCATTAGAATTTGGCGTTTGCAGTAATCTACC
>JBAVZX010001288.1:0-3942 GCA_049589015.1 Phormidium sp.
GTAGTCTGTTCCCCGTGGAACGGGCTGGTAATATTTTAATCTCTTTCAATAACTATGCTGCCAGAGATGCGATTCCTCTAGTCCAGCAATTCAATATCAGTAACAGTTTCAACGTTGAATTTACGCCTTCGCCTTTAGAAACTAACAATATTATCCTGAGAGGGTACCTAGTCCGGCGTAATTTATTAATTAGATTCGCTAACGATACGATCGACCAAACTCCAGCCTTAACCCAAATGTTACAAAAACTCTATGCTGATATGGTAATAGCCCAAACTTTAACAGGTAGTCACTTAACACCTTTAGGCCAAGATATTAATTGGCAAACTGGACAAGTGTTTACTCCTTTTGATGCGATCGGACAATGGTTTAAGCAAGAAGTTTACCGGGAACTCAATCAATTAAAATCTGTAATCTCTCACTGGCTTGATCCCTTATCCTCATTACCATAATACTTGACCATTACTAAGCAATTGCGCTGTTCCGCAGTGCGTGTATAATTCAGATCATCCGCTATAGCTTCTAATAGCCGTAAACCCCGTCCCCCACTGGAATCATTTTCATGATTAGTAGGCATCAATTTGAGTTTATCTTTCAAATCAAAGGGTGAACCATAATCCCAAATTCGCATTTCTATACAGTTTTCTGTCAGCGTAACTTCAATATCAATTGGTACTTCCGAAGGTTGATTTTTATGAGCATGACGCACTGCATTAGTGAAAGCTTCCGCCAGAGCAAGTTGACAGCGCAACCACACTTCTCTAGGAATTACCAAATTATATAACTGATCGAACCAAATCAGAACATCAGTTAAAGCTTTTAAATCAGTTCTCAGTTGTATGCAATTTTTACTTAAAGTTGACAATTTGACAAAACCCTTACCTTCAAGAAAATTCTCAGGTACTAATTGATTTCACACTTAGCCAATTTTCCAGTTGAATTTGTGATTTTATGTATAATTACAAGGTATCCTGTAGTTTACCTCCTGGTAGTGGTATTATCTTAAATCAGCATCTCCCCAACTCAGACAAAAATTTCGGATAACTTTGGTAGAGAATTCTATATTAAAGCAATAGTATCATTCTTAGTCCATGTTTCAAATTCTAGTAGTTGATGATGATCCTGCTGTTCAGCTAATACTGACAAGGTTGCTGAAAAAACAAGGTTACGATGTAGCAGTAGCTAGCGATGGGGAAGCTGGTTTAGTACAAGCACAGCAATTACATCCAGCACTAATTATTTGTGATTGGATGATGCCTCGTTTAAATGGGATTGAAGTTTGTCGGCGAGTGAAAGCTGACAAAGAACTTTCCACTACATTTTTTATTTTACTAACTTCTTTGGGATCGATCGAGGATCGAGTCAAAGGATTAGATGCGGGTGCAGATGACTTCATTTCTAAACCCATAGAAGTCAATGAGTTAACAGCCAGAGTCAGGGCGGGGCTACGACTACACCAACTTAGTCACGACTTACAAACCCAAAAGCAAATGTTGGAAGCGGAATGGGCGGAAGCCGCCGAATATGTCCGTTCCCTGTTACCAGAACCTTTGACTCAACCAGTAAATATTCAGTCTCGATTTATTCCTTCGCAACGTTTGGGAGGAGATTGTTTTGATTATTTTTGGTTAGATTCTGATTCCTTAGCAATTTACCTGTTGGATACCGCTGGACATGGATTAAGAGCTACGCTACCTTCTATTTCTGTACTAAACTTATTGCGATCGCGCACCATTCCAAATCTCAATTATCATCGACCCAGTGAAGTTTTAAGCGCCTTAAACCAAACTTTTCAATTAGCCTACCAAAATGATAAATATTTTACTATTTGGTACGGTGTTTACAATAAAGTCAATCATCAATTAATTTATGCTACTGCTGGTCATCCCCCAGCAGTTCTCATCTCAGGAAACTCCCCTAATAATAAACAAGTACAATCTTTAAAAACACCTGGTATGCCTATTGGGATGTTTCCAGATGTGATGTTTACTGATAAACTATGCGAAATTGAGACTGCTAGTACTCTCTACATTTTCAGTGATGGAATTTATGAGATTCATCAACAAGATGGGTGTATGTGGTCGCTAGAAGAATTTATTAATTTACTATCAAATACTAAAAATCTTGGCAAATCTAATTTAGAGTCAATCTTACAAACAGTGAGTTCCATTAACGCGAAACCCATATTTGATGACGACTTATCTATCTTAGAAATAAAATTTTAGTTAATTAGTCAGTGGATTAATCTGAATTTGGCAAGCCTATTGAATCAAACTGATTGATAAACGCTTTGCGGTTCGGAAAAATTTTAAAAACTTTATCCATGCTAGTGAGCTCAAATAACATTTTAACCTGGTCGTTAATCGCGCAGATAAATATCTTAGCCCCCGCCGCCCGGACTGTTTTCAGCGCTAATACTAAAGCTCCTAATCCCGAACTATCCATAAAGGTAACTTCCTGAAAATCGACCAATATAATTTTAGCTCCATTAACTATTAAGTTACTGACTTCTTCCCGGAATTTAGTGCCTTTTACGCTGTCTAAAATGCCGCTAGGTTCTACAATTTTAAAATCAGGATGAGAATTCATATTGCCTAGAAAATAGTTTTGTCTAAATTTTTGCGGACTTGAATACAGCTAAAAAATTTTGTCAATATTTAGCTGATATTTTTTACTAGCTCAACACTAAAGCTGAAGCTATTAGGATTTGACTTTACCACAAAGAGTGCTTAGTTAAACTTTCAATTTGCTGAAGAAATTGGCTCAACTTTAGCGCGGTGGAGAAGTTTATCTCCTTGACGATAGCCAATATGAGTCACCTTTACAAGCTCTCCTGGTTGTGCTGCTCCTTTCATTATTTGATGCTGCTGAGGATCGAATTGTAGTTCTGCACCTACGGAACCGATCGCTACCACACCCCATTCTCGCAAAAGTTGTTCCACAGGACGTAGCAAAGGCAACAATTTCACCGCTGGAGCTTCTGGGTTTTGTTGCGCCTTATAAGCAGCTGTAGGCCAAAAAATTAGCCAAGACTCCAAAGTTTGCAGGCTTTTTTGTTGAAACTCCTGCTCTAAAATGAGTTTCTGTTCCGCAAGTTGCTTTTGTAATCTTTGGTATTCCTGTTCTAGTGCTGCTGATTTGTCCGATGACTCGGTAAATTGAAACTGCGAAGCAGAAAAAGCAGCTAAAAACTCCTTTACGGGCATTTGCAAGGTAGAACTCAGCTTAAGAATTGTTTCTACTTGCATTTGCATTACCTCGCCTCGTCGCAGCCGCTTGATTTGCCTCTCAGATACGCCTGCTTTCTGACTCAGTGCTTTAAAACTGGAAACACCAATTAGCTGCATTAGTTGTTGCAGCTGATTGGTGTAGTCTGGAAGCGGAGACTGGTTCATTCTTCAGGAAGTTTTCAGTTTTCAGTTTTCAGTTTTGAGTTAGGAAGAATTAAGGAAGTTTTGAGTAAAGGATTTTTCTTGCTCCCCTGCTCCCCTGCTCCCCTGCTCCCCTGCTCCAAGTTATTGATTAGCGATTATACTGCGAAGCATCCAAGCTGTTTTTTCATGGACAGCTAAACGCTGGGTCAACATATCTAAAGTAGATTGATCGTCGCCACGTTCTGCCTCTGGATATATCGATCGAGCAGTTTTAGCTACTGCTTCATTACCTTCTACCAGCAAGCGTACCATTTCTTCTGCATTCGGCACATCCTTAGTTTCAGGAATTGAGCTTAACTCAGCAAAGGTGCTTTGACACTCCTCGGCTATCAAGGCGCGAGGATTCTTCGTTCATAGACCCAACTTGCCCTAGCAGGATTGCTCCAACTAAGGTAGAGGTCGAATCTCCCGAAGCGTTCGGATTCAAGATCCAAGTTCCGGTATGCCCTACCGTACTCAAGGCTATTTTCAGAATGTTGATAGCAGCGTTCCAATCTCTATCTAAAAT
>JBAVZX010001289.1:0-2874 GCA_049589015.1 Phormidium sp.
GGAGAAAGGTAGGGGCGGGTTTTGTGGTTATTATTCGGCTGCAATCACAAAATTATTTACTAAACCTTCCCCTACTGAGATCTTGCACTAAGAGGCAGAGCCTCTGTTTCTCGTTCCCAGGTTGAACCTGGGAACGAGGTGAAAGGAGGTTCTACCTCCATTACTGCAAGATCTGAGCCTTACAGAGCTTTCTTTCTCTCTAGTCCCTATTCCTTACTCCCAGTTCATTCTCTGAGCAACAAATAATAAAGTTGTCCCTTACTCTTCATTACCCCTGCTCGATCGCCAGCTAACTGACCAGTTCCCATAAACACATCTACACGACCTGCACCTTTAATCGCACTTCCAGCATCTTGATCTAGGACAAAGCGGCTAACTCCGCGAAATGTCATCCCACCCCTGCCATTGGGAAAGGGTAGGGGAGTGCGAATCAACGCTAAAGCACCCGGAGGCATTAAATCCTTATCGGTAGCGATCGATCTTTCTGCCGTGACTGGTACATTAGTGTAGCCCATTGCTGGCGCACCGCCACTGTCCCGGAAGAAAATAAACGGGTTATACCTTGGGAGATAAACGCTCAATTCTTGGGGATAACGGCGGAAAAAATCGATCATTACGGGCATAGATAGCCCAGCCAGCGGTAATTTGCCATCTTTCGCCAATTCTCTACCCACACTGATGTATGGGTGATCGGTTTTGCCTGCATAGTTAACACTCATAACTCTGCCATCAGACAATTGCAGACGGGCAGAACCTTGAATATGAATCAGAAAAGCTTCAAAGCGATCGCTCAACCAAGCTAGTTCTAACCCTTTCAATGGCCCTTTTGAACCCTGTAAACCATCTTTGCCTTCCAGTTCCAACCTAGTTGGGTGAGGACGTTGCCAACTCTCAAAATCAGGTGGTCGGCGGTAAATTGGATAACGATAAGTGGCATTTGGTGTCAGACTAGCCCGATAAATCGGCTCATAGTAGCCTGTAAATGTCACCGTTCCTTGATTATCGTGACCAACAGATTGGTAGAAGACAAACTCTCGCTTTACAGCTGCTTGTAACTGTGTTGGGGAATTGGAGTTAACTACCAATTGGCGAAACCTTACCAAACTGCGGCGCACCCGATCTAAGGTAATTCCGGGTACAGCATACTTGGCGTAAGCTTCCGCTGCTTTGGGTGTTCGCAAATATTCCAGGCTATTGTCAATAGATTGCAATAAAGCCTGTTTATCTCCCCTTTGACCCGGACTACCCCATAAGCGATCGTCTAAACCTAACTGTTGCTCCTGTGCTGCCGTAATTCGTTGCAGTGGTAGGCTACTGTTAGGAGTAAACTTTGTCGGAGTTGGGATTTGAGCGAACACAATGCCCAAACTGAGGGCGAAATAACCTAGCGTATTAATCATCAATCAAGCTTCTCGGTCAATACTGGATGTGAATATGGGTTCTACTCGAATTGCCAGGATACGGGAGGGTCGTACTACCATATATTCTCCCTGAATGTTTTTAATTGGTACGTTGATAAAGTCCTGGGAGGAAGATTTTGGCACCAGTTCCCCGCTATACCACTTTTGAAAGTCTTGAATTGTCGGGAAACGCACCTCTTCCCTGTGCCCACCTTCGATTAATAGGTGTACTGCATATTCAGAAGGAGTTCTGGCCATATTAGCAAACTATTCTCTACTGTATGGAAACATATTATGGGCAAAAGTTACTCAAAGATCTGAAAAAATTTTTGGGAAGTACGGAATTTAACCACTTTACCTGAGAAAGTCGGAAAAAGCTCTAAGTAAGTCGAGTCCTGGAAAGAGGAAGCCCAAGAAGTGATTCTTGGAATCCCCGTGCGTTTACGCCAGGGAGGATGTCAAGAAAACAAATTATATCGTCCCAGTAGCCCTTCGATCGCACTTGGCAGCATTTTGTCTAATTCTCCGGCATCTTTAAACCACAATCTTTGGTATTTTGGCAAGTCAAAGGGAAACTGTCCCTTCATTTCCGGTCGTTCCATTTGCGCTAGCAAAATTTGTTCACTACGCTTGCTTTGTAGCGCATAACCCAGTTCTAAGCAAACTTTGGGACTGGGAATTAATTGCGCTGGCATTCTTTCACCTTCAACAGAGGCGATCGGTGTACTATCAGCAATAAACAACAAGCTTTTGCGGATTTTCCGCATCATCATCTCACTTAACCGCAGGGGGCTATCTGTGGGACGCTGTGATTCTAGCAGTTTTAATGTTAAGCGCGATCGCTCATTCAACTTTTCCACAGTATTTTGCAACGCTTCTCGTAATGCCTCACTCGCAAAAGCATATTCTTTTTGATAACACAGAAAGATCGTCGGTTCTAAATCCGCCATCACCGATTGTTTGGTGAAATATATCTCATGGCTGCATAAATCGATATTAGCAATGGCATAGCCACCACTACCTTCAATGTAAAATTCTACGATTTCCCCATCTAAGTATCTTTCAAACCAAGGCGATCGTTTCACTTCCTGGCTATCTTCCAAAAAATCTGCCCGCAACCCCGACTTTAACAAACTATTCTGACTCAGACGCAAATCGTGGGGACGCTTCTCCAGTTCTTTTACAGGTTCATACTTCTGGAGATACCAAGCTCTCAGGGCAATAATCGCCATAATACTTAAATCAATACAAATAGCGCAGTTCTCATATATTATATATTTTGACACTCCTCGGCCTAAAGGCGCGAGGATTCTTCGTTCATAGACCCAACTTGCCCTAGCAGGATTTCTCCAACTAAGGTAGAGGTCGAATCTCCCGAAGCGTTCGGATTCAAGATCCAAGTTCCGGTATGCCCTACCGTACTCAAGGCTATTTTCAGAATGTTGATAGCAGCGTTCCAATCTCTATCTAAAAT
>JBAVZX010001290.1:0-4544 GCA_049589015.1 Phormidium sp.
CATTAACCCAGACATCACTTGCAATTGCTTTGCAATAATCCTTTCTATACTAGTTTCTGATGTTTTTGTAGATTCGGAAGTTGGCTGACTAAACATTGTTTGGTCTAGCTGCTGTGTTTCCTGCTTATTATTTGGTTGGGACGAATCTGGCTCTATCTCTTCTTCTTCTATTGATAGGTTTTGCTCTATGTACATAGCTAGGCTATTAATACTTTTTAATTCTTCAAATATCTGACGTATGCTAATTTTAACTTTGTAGCTGTTTTCTATTTGGCGTAATGCTTCCAGCAGCATCAATGAATCTGCTCCTAGTTCCAGAAATGCAGCATTAATGTTTATGTTAGCTGGCTTTATTTGTAATGCTTTGCCTACTAAGGCTTGCAATGTAGCGATAATTTGTTCGCGTCTGCTGATTCTAGGAATAGCATTGTTCTCTGGTTTATGTTCTTCTTTTCTATCTACTCTATCTACAGTCGGATCTACTTGCTGATACCAATAGGTTTGACGTTGAAAAGGATAGGTAGGTAGTGAGAGTAAATTACGGCTGTAGTCTTGTTCAACTCCACGCCAGTCAATATTAGATCCTTGTAAATATAAAGTAGATAAACTATTGAGCAATAGTCGCCAGTCTTCTGTTTGTGTTGCCAAAGAAGAGAGCCAAGTTACATTTTTTTCTTGCTGGCATTGTTTACCTAAGTTTGATAATGTTGGTTTAGGACTAATTTCTAAAAATATCTCAAAGCCTTCATTTAAAAGGGTGTCGATCCCTGCCATAAACTGTACTGGTTCTTGGGCATGATTTCGCCAGTAACGGGCATTAAGCTTTTCTCCTGGTTGTAATATTTGTCCTGTAAGGTTGGAAATTAGGGGGATATTGAGTTCTTGATAGGAAACTTGACTGGCTGCTTTCTCTAATGGTTCGAGGATTGGTTCTATAAGTGGAGAATGAAAGGCGTGGGAGACTTTGAGGTTGCGAACTTCTATTCCCTGTGCTTGTAGATTAGCTGTAATTTGCTGGATTATTTCAGCTGCTCCAGAGATTACGATATTTTTAGGGCTGTTAATTGCTGCAATAGCTGCTTGCGAACTATAAGCTTTTATGGCTTCTTTTACTTGATTTTCTGAGGCAAAAACGGCGGCCATTGCTCCATTGTTTGGAAGAGACTGCATTAGTTTTCCCCTAGAGACAATCAATTTTAGTCCATCTTCCAGGCTGAAAACTCCGGCGACAGTTGCGGCTACATATTCTCCAACGCTGTGACCCATGACTACGGCAGGTTCAATACCCCAAGAACGCCACAATTCGTATAGAGCATACTCTAATGTAAATAAAGCTGGCTGAGTATATGCAGTTTTATCCAGTTCTATACTAGAGTGATAAATAATTTCAATGATAGATTTTCCTAAGTAGGTTTGTAATATTTGATCGCAGCGATCGATCGCTTTCCGAAAAGTAGGTTGGGTTTCGTACAGTTGGCGACCCATACCAACATATTGCGATCCTTGACCTGCAAATAAAAATGCGATTTTCTTATGTGTTGGCTGAGGTTGAATAAGCTCTTGATATGAAAGTCCAAATGTTTCTTCACCATTTGCAAAATTTATAAGTTGCTGTCTTAATTCTTCATTAGATGCAGCCACTACAGCAAGACGATGGTGAAAGTGCGATCGCCTAGTATTAGCGGTATAGCAAATGTCTGCGATACTAACTTCTGGATGCAATTGTAGATAAGTTGCATACTTTTGTGCTAATTCCCGCAGAGCCGGAGCGGTTTTAGCGGACAAAGTGAGTAGATGTAAAGAACGTTCCATTAGTTCTGAATTTTGGCTTTTGATTTTTGATTTTTGACTTTTTAGTGGTGCTTCTTCAACAATGACATGGCTATTAGTGCCGCCAAAACCAAACGAGCTTATACCTGCTAAACGTGGCTCTGCACTAACTAACCAGGGCTTATGTTCTGTGGGAATGGCAAAGGATGTCCCTTCAAAAGAAATATAAGGATTGAGTTTTTTAAGATGGAGATGTGAGGGAATTTCTTGATGTTGTAACGATAATACTACTTTTATCAAACCAGCTATTCCAGCAGCTGTTTCTAAATGACCAATATTCGTTTTAACTGAACCTATCCAACAAGGTCGATCAATTGAACGCCCCTCACTTAGAACGGCTTTTAGGGCTTTTATTTCTATGGGATCTCCCAGAGATGTTCCCGTACCGTGAGCTTCGACATAGCTAATTTGTGCTGGTTGTACTTTGGCATTTGCTAAAGCTTGGCGGATGACTGCCTGTTGAGCGGGGCCGTTAGGAGCAGTGAGTCCATTGCTTAGTCCGTCTTGGTTAACTGCTGAACCTCTGATAATTGACAATATTCTGTCATTGTCTCGCAGTGCGTCGGTAAGGCGTTTGAGAACAACTACACCACAACCTTCTCCCCGAACATAGCCATCTGCACTAGCATCGAAAGTTTTGCAGCGACCATCTGATGCCATCATCCGGGCTTGGGAGAAAGCGATCGTTGGTTCTGGAGACAGCATCAGGTTGACTCCTCCAACTAAGCAGAGGTTAGATTCCTGATTTTGTAAACTCTGACAAGCAAGGTGAACTGCTACTAAGGAAGCAGAACAACCTGTATCTATTGCCATACTTGGACCACGCAGATCCAGCAGGTAAGATAAACGATTGGCGGTAATAGAAAGATAAGTTCCTGTACTACTGTAAGGGTTAATTTGAGATAAATTTTTGTATATTAATTTGTGATAATCAAAGTTCCCTACGCCAATGTAAACACCTGTGCGACTTCCTGCTAAATCTTTTGGGACAATAGCGGCGTTTTCTAAAGCTTCCCAGGCTACTTCTAAAAGCAATCTTTGCTGAGGATCTATATAGTTGGCTTCGTTTGGTGAAATTCGGAAAAAGCTAGGGTCGAATCGATCGATTTGATGCAAAAATCCCCCATGACGGGTGTTCATTTTTTCTGGTGTAGCTGGGTTGGGATCGTAAACTCGATCGATCTGCCATCGCTCGGAGGGAATTTCGCCGATCGCATCTTCACCATTTTTTAATAACTGCCAAAAAGCTTCTGGATTATTAGCACCAGGAAAGCGGCATCCTATACCTACAATTGCTATAAATTCCATTTAGACATCCCATTAAGCGACACTTGAAACGAAAAATTTCCGGGAAAAATTCAAATTTGGCTTACGTACTCAGCGAGCTTTTCCAAAGTCGGGTAATCATAAATTAAAGTTGGATCGAGATCGCGTCCAAGCCAAGCCCCCAAGTCACCGATCATTGTCACCGACATAGAGGAATCTAACCCATATTCATCAAATGGAATAGTAATATCTATCTCTCTACAACTGACTTCTATAAGTTCAGCAATATAAGAAATTAACCAGTTTTGGATTTTTGTTGCTGAGAGTGGCTTTTCTTGATTTTCGACTTTTGTAGGCATTGGGTAAATTTGCTCCTCAGTTAACCATTTGACTGCTTTGATAATGCTAAATCTGCTTTATCTGAAACCACGATATCTAAACTTCCTTCTAGAAATTTTGCTCGACAAGCATGGCGCTGTATTTTGCCACTAGAAGTTTTAGGAATGCTGCCAGTTTTTATTAGTGCGATCGCATAAACGTGCAAATCATGCTGTTGTACAACAGCCTTACGAATAGCTCTCACCACCATTTCTTCATCTAACTTCCGTAACCAAGTGCGCTCTACTTCTTGAACAACGACTAACCGCTCTTCACCATTAACCTCCACTGTAAAAGCACTTCCACAACTAGGACGCAAGGCTGGATGGCTTTGTTCGACTGTAGCTTCAATGTCTTGGGGATAATGGTTTTGACCTCGGATGATTATCACATCTTTAAGCCGCCCAGTGATGAACAATTCACCATTTTTTATGAATCCCAAATCTCCTGTCCGCAAAAAGGGACCTTCGTTATTATCTACTAGATAAGCTTGAAAAGTTTGTTTTGTTTCCTCTGTTCGCTCCCAGTACCCTTGAGCAACGCTAGAGCCAGAAACCCAAATTTCTCCAACTTTTCCAGACGGACATTCGGTTAATGTTTCGGGATGAACGATAACAACTTTAGTATCAATTCCTGGCTGTCCGTTACCGACAAAGGTTTGTACTTTTTCCTGATTTGTGCCGTCTATAATTTGATTCTGCCCTAGTGCTTCTGCCTGAACGTTATAAAAATAAGGTAATTTTTTGTTTCGCACTGCTGCTACTGCTAAGGTAGCTTCCGCTAAACCATAGCCGGGACAAAAAGTAGCTAGATCGAAACCACAAGGTTCAAAGGCTTCAACAAATTTATCAATTGTTTCGGCTTGGACTGGTTCAGCACCGTTTACAGTTGTATGCCAGCTACTCAAATCAAGATTAGCGCGTTGTTCCGCTTTTATCTTACGGACACAAAGCTCGTAAGCAAAGTTAGGAGCGCCACTATGAGTTGCTTTGTAAGTTGAAATTGCTTCCAGCCAGCAAATTGGGTCTTGGATAAAGGAGGTAGGTGCCATCAAGTAGCAGGGAAACCCG
>JBAVZX010001291.1:0-3189 GCA_049589015.1 Phormidium sp.
AAGCAGTACTTGACCTAATTGCCGCCCAAAAAGACCTGCTCAAAGAACTGGGAATTGAGATAGTTCACGAAGAACGACCAGTTACAGATAGCGATCTCGAAAATTATATCCGCGATCGCGCCACCGACCCAATCAAAGAAATCCTCAAGCAGTTTGAGTTCGACAAAAACCAACGGGATGAGGCATTAGACAAAATTAAAGCTGGTATTGAAGCCGCAATAGCCGAACTGCCAGAAGAAGACCCCATCCGAGTCGCAACTGCTCAGAGTTCTAAAGCCTTGGGCAACGTCTTCAAAGATATTACCAAGAAACTCATGCGCCGTCAGATTGTCGAAGAAGGCGTGCGCGTCGATGGTCGCAAACTTGATGAAGTCCGACCAGTTTCTTGTCGTGTCGGAGTCCTACCGCGCCGAGTTCATGGTAGCGGTTTGTTCAACCGCGGACTCACCCAAGTCATGTCTATCGCCACCTTGGGAACACCCGGAGACGCGCAAGAACTCGCCGACGACTTGCATCCAGAAGACGAAAAGCGCTACCTGCACCACTACAACTTCCCTCCCTACTCCGTTGGTGAAACCAAACCAATGCGTGCCCCAGGCAGAAGAGAAATTGGTCACGGTGCTTTAGCAGAAAGGGCAATTGTCCCAGTTTTACCACCAAAAGACCAATTCCCTTACGTGATTCGCGTAGTTTCGGAAGTGCTTTCTTCTAACGGTTCTACCTCAATGGGTTCCGTTTGTGGTTCCACTTTGGCTTTAATGGATGCCGGAGTTCCGCTGATTAAACCAGTTAGCGGTGCCGCAATGGGATTAATTAAAGAAGGCGAAGAAGTCCGCATCTTAACAGATATTCAAGGAATTGAAGATTTCTTAGGTGATATGGACTTCAAAGTAGCAGGGACAGATACAGGAATTACTGCCCTACAAATGGATATGAAAATCAATGGTTTGCCGATAGAAACCATTGCTAAAGCTATTCACCAAGCACGTCCAGCCAGATTACATATTTTAGAGAAAATGCTGGCTGTGATTGATGAACCACGCAGCGAAATGTCACCTTTCGCACCGCGTTTACTAATGATCAAGATTGAACCAGAATTGATTGGTTTAGTAATTGGCCCTGGTGGTAAAACTATCAAGGGAATTACCGAAGAAACTGGTGCCAAAATCGATATTGACGATGATGGTACAGTGACAATTTCGGCAATTGATGTGGAAAAAGCGGAACGCGCCCGTTTAATTGTCCAAGGTTTAACTCGCAAGTTAAATGAAGGCGATGTTTACGTTGGTCGGGTGACGAGAATTATTCCCATTGGTGCTTTTGTGGAATTTTTGCCCGGAAAAGAAGGCATGATTCACATTTCCCAATTAGCAGATTACCGAGTTGGTAAGGTAGAAGATGAAGTGGGAGTTGGCGATGAAGTGATTGTAAAAGTAAGGGAAATTGACAACAAAGGTCGGATCAATTTAACTCGCTTGGGCATTCACCCAGATGAAGCTGCTGCGGCTCGTTCGGCGGCAAATCGTTAAACTTCAAAAGTAAAAGCAAGGCGGTTGCAATATTTAGCGATCGCTTCGCAATTTGCGGATATCATAACCTAAAATATCCGCAACATTCACCCACTTTTGGGGCAGAGTATCAGGGGAAAAGAAATAATATTAAATAGGGTTTTTATTATGAATCAAAATTTATCAGAAGTTGAATATAAAACCAGAGAATTATACGAAACAGATTTTTATGCTTGGACTATTGAACAAGCAAAGTTTTTGCGAAATGGTGATTGGAATAAATTAGATATCTCTAATTTAGCTGAGGAGATTCAGTCTTTGGGTAAATAAGACCGCAGAGAGTTAAGAAACCGTTTAAGAGTTTTGATTGGGCATTTGCTAAAGTGGGAATTTCAAGCTAATAAACGTTCTAACAGTTTAGAAGAAATATTAGATGCTGATTTTTTCCCTGGAGAGCAACTGGAATCTGATCCAAATCAGCAGTAATAACACTAAGAAAGCCAGGAAACAGAAGTTTAACCAACCCACCCACTACCAACTACCAGCTACCCACTACCCAACTAGTTAGCAAAACTGACCCCAGAAGCCTTACACTGGAGTTTACCCTATAATGTTTGTCCCTACAGAGTAACTGTGCGAAAAAAAGTTATCGCTGGCAACTGGAAAATGTACAAAACTCAGGCGGAAACGTCGGAGTTTTTGCTGAAATTCTTACACAGCTTAGAAGAAACCCCGGAAGATCGGGAAACTGTTCTGTGTGTTCCTTTTACTGATTTGGGTATTTTATCCAAGAGTTTGCATGGTAGTCGCGTGCAACTGGGTGCCCAAAATGTTCACTGGGAGGAACAAGGCGCTTATACTGGCGAAATTTCTGGCCCTATGCTCACGGAGATCGGGGTACGATATGTGATTATCGGTCACAGCGAACGCCGTCAGTATTTTAATGAAACTGATGAAACTGTGAATTTGCGACTGAAAGCAGCACAACGTTATGGACTTATTCCTATTCTCTGTGTTGGCGAAAGTAAGCAACAAAGGGATGCTGGGGAAACAGAATCTTTGATTATTAGTCAGTTAGCAAAAGGTCTAGTTGATGTCGATCAAAATAATTTGATTATCGCTTATGAACCGATCTGGGCGATCGGTACTGGTGATACTTGTGAATCGATCGAAGCTAACCGAGTGATTGGCTTAATTCGCTCTCAATTAACTAATCCTGATGTTCCCATTCAGTACGGTGGTTCTGTTAAGGCTGATAATATCGATGAGATTATGGCTAAACCAGAAATTGACGGTGCTCTGGTGGGAGGTGCTAGTCTGGAACCTGCCAGTTTTGCACGAATTGTAAATTATCAGTAGCGTGAGATCTTGCACCTAGAGGCGGAGCCTCTGTTTTTCGTTCCCAGGTTGAACCTGGGAACGAGATCTGGGAGGTTCTACTTCTTCTGCTGCAAGATCTCGGTAGAGTCAGTTGTGATTGGTATTGAGTTAGTTAAATGACAAGTGACGAGTTAATTATTGGCGATCGCACTTTTACCTGGAAAAAACGCACCTATTTAATGGGTGTTTTGAATGTCACTCCCGATAGTTTTAGTGATGGCGGAGAGTTCAATAATTTAAATGCGGCTCTTTCCCAAGCAAAATATCTAGTAGAATCTGGTGCAGATATTCTCGATATTGG
>JBAVZX010001292.1:0-1735 GCA_049589015.1 Phormidium sp.
GAGTCAGAAACTAAAATTACTGCTACTGATGTAGAGGTTATTGACCCAAAATTGGAAGATTCGCCAACTGTTAATATTCCAAATATTACATCTTCAACAATCCCCATAAACGAAATTAAAAAAGTAAATGTTACAATTTCTCCAATTTCAGAAAAATTTCCAGAACCACTAAAAGATGCCACAAACAAAACTCTCACTGAGCAAACTTACCGCATTGAAAGCGTCCGAGTAGAGACTCGGCATTTAGATTCTTTAATGACTCAAGCAGGTGAACTTACAGTCACCAAAATTCGGATTAATCACCGACTAGCAGGGATTGAAGAAATCGCCAATTTATGTGAAGAATATAGCCGCCTTAGACCCCAATCTTTTAGAATTGCAGCCAAAACTGAATCAACACAAACAGACTTTTTTCCTGTTGCTACTTCTCTATTCTCTCTGCCACAAAGCCCCGATTTAACACTTAAAAGAGATTCATTCCAAGCCACAGAAAAGTTTCTGGAGCAATTGGGAATCCTAGTTAACAAATTACGAAATTCTCTTTATGAAGATGTGCAAAGATTAGAAGTAGTTTCTGATGAACTTGCCGATGGTATTAGAACTTTGCGACTGTTGCCATTAGCGACTATTTTTAGTTTATTTCCCCGCATGGTAAGAGACTTAGCTAAACAACAAGGTAAAGAAATTAATTTCATTATTGAAGGAGGGGAAACTAAAGCTGATAAACGGATCATTGAAGAAATGAAAGATCCTTTGATGCACATGATTCGTAATTGTATTGATCACGGAATCGAAACTGTAGAAGAAAGATGTCGTCTAGGTAAGCCTCCAGATGGAAAAATTTTACTGCGAGCGAAACAAACAACTACTAATGTAGTAATAGAAGTTATCGATGATGGGAGAGGATTAGATATTGAAAAAATCAAACAAACAGCATTAAAACGTCGTGTTTGTCGCGAAGAAGAACTCGCCACAATGACACCATTTCAAATTCAATCTTTAATTTTTACACCGGGATTTTCTACTCGTACATTTGTTACCGAAGTTTCGGGTAGAGGTGGAGGTTTAGATGTGGTGCGGACTAATGTAGAACAATTGAAAGGCAATATCCAAGTAGAATCTAATTTCGGAATGGGTTGTACAATTCGGATGTTGCTACCCACAACTTTAGCTACAGCGCACGTATTAATTGTGGCAGTAGATAACATTTCTTATGCAATTCCTGTGGAATATGTGATGATGGCGCGGTTAATTGCACAGGAAGATATTTTTCCGATTGAAGTTCAAGATACTATTATTGTTGATTCTCAACCTATTTCAGTAACTCACTTAGCTGATTTACTAGAAATAAATCATCAGCAGGGATGGGGAACTCTCCCACTTCAGCAAGCAACTACAAATTCTCAACATTTGCCTTGTATCATTATTAAAGTAGGAGATGCCACTTTGGGATTAATTGTAGACGCATTAATGGATGAACAGGATGTAATGTTAAAACCCCAAGGTAAATTGCTCAAGCGGGTACGAAATGTTTCTGGTGCGACAATTTTGGGGACTGGGGAAGTTTGTATGGTGTTAAATCCCCAAGATTTAATTAAATCTGTACGTAAGCAAGGAGTGTCAAAAGTTGCAAGGCGCTCCGTAAAAACCCTTCCTTCAGCAGAACGCAAACAAGTAATTTTGCTGGTAGAAGATTCGATCGCCATTCGTACCCAAGAAAAACGTATCCTAGAAG
>JBAVZX010001293.1:0-14207 GCA_049589015.1 Phormidium sp.
GAATTGGTAGCCAGCGATCGCAAAGGCTGACTTTCGTGGTTAGATCACTGGAAAAGCGATCGCATCCTCAGTATCTTATAAAATTTTTCCAACTTAACTGCATAGGTCGTTTTCACCCAGACATATATAGGAGTAGACAACCAAAAAAATCTTTCTACAACTAACTTTGGGTTTAGGGACTATGAAATTTAATTTTAAACATCTCAGCTTGATTCCCTTAACGTTAGTAATTGCTTTGGGTAATCCGGTTTCTGCAATCACAAATGTCGAAACTCCAGTGAGCCAAGCGCAAACAAGTAATTCTCAATTAGAAGCAGCAATTCAATTATATGAACAGGGATTAGAACAGTACAAACAGAAACAACTTTCCGAAGCATTGCAGAGTTTTACCCAAGTTTTAGGCATGATGCAGAAACTTGGTCAAAGTAAGGGAGAAATGTTAACTCTTTATCGACTGGCGATGATTTACGAAGATTTGCAAGATTATCCCCAAGCGCAAACTGCTTATGAAAAGGCGCTGGTAATTAGTCGAAAGTTGAACGATCGCTTTAATGAAGCTGCATACTTAGATTATTTGGGCGTTGTTTATCGCCATCAGCAAAAATATGCACAAGCTGTCAATTATCATCAAGAATCTTTGGCACTTTTTCGCCAGTTAAAAACTCCTCGCAGTGAAGCAATTGTTCTCCGCAATTTAGGTTTGGCTTACCTGAGACAACAGGGATATGAACAAGCATTAAGCACTTTCCAAACAGCTTTAAAAATTGAAGAATCCCTGAATCAGCCAAGAACTAAAGCTGTAACTTATTACATGATTGGTTTAACTTACGGTTATCTTAACCATCAAGAAAAAGCAATGGATTCTTATCAGCAAGCTTTATCTTTGTTCCGAGAAGTTGGAGATGAAGAAGCTGTGCAACAAACTCTGCGTCAAATTCGCGAAGTCCAACAAGCAATGTCTCAAGTTGGATAGTAAAATTTCACTGAAAAAACTTACCCAAGTCTCACAATTCCATGTACGTTGTTGCGCTTTAGCGCTTTTATCTAGTACTAAAGAGCAACAATGTACTTTTTGGTTCAAATGTTCAAGCATTCTGGAAAAGTTAAAAGTTATCATGTAGCTATGGATGATCTAAATATGGTTCCGGGAGACGGTAAAATGCAGGATTCTTTTAAAATGGGTAACTACTTTGGGGTGCTAATTGGACTTTTGCGCGATCGCAAAGGCTTTTTAGAAGAAATTCGCCAAGGCATTAGAATTAACCATAAAATTATTGCCTTGCTGGTTTGTAGTTCCATATTTTTTGCTATTTATGGAGCAATTATCGGTTTGTCCCATAGTCCCATTCAAGCCTTATCTGCTGGTGTTAAATTACCGATTCTTTATTTACTGACAATCTTAATTTGCTTACCGACTTTGTACATTTTTAATATTTTCTTCGGTTCTGGTCGCAGTTTATCGGAACATTTTCTAATTATATTAACCGCGGCATCGGTGATTAGTGCGCTTTTAATTGGCTTTGCGCCAGTGACTTTGTTTTTCTTAATCACTACTAAGAATTACCAATTTTTTAAATTACTAAATGTTGCTATCTTCATCTTTACAGGCGTAATTGGTGTACACTTCCTTTATCAAGGAATGCAGCTAATTTCCGATCCTGACAAAGAAGGTCAAACAACCCGTACTAGACTGTTACAATTTTGGTTAGTGCTGTATGGCTTTGTTGGTAGCCAACTAGGATGGACACTTAGACCAATTTTTGGCTCACCAAACACAAAGTTTGAGCTATTTCGTCAGTTACAAGGTAATATTTATCTTGATATCGTCAAGGCAATTTCTGAAGTACTAGGTTTTCACTAAATGAACTTTCCTCTGGCGCGGCAATATTTTTACAGAGAGATTCATCAGGCTGAGAAAAACATTAATCTGGCAAAAGCAGCCTTGTATATTGCTCAGGAAGAATATTCAGACCTCGATCCAGAGGAATATCTTAATGCTTTAGATACAATGGCGGGGGAGATCGAAGAACGTTTACCCAGTGAACCCTATCCTTTACGGATTATCCAATGTATTAATAATTATCTTTATGATGATTTGGGTTTTACTGGTAATAATGATGATTATTATGATCCACTCAACAGCTATTTAAATCAAGTACTTGAACGACGAACTGGAATTCCGATTACGCTTTCTTTGGTTTATTTAGAAATAGCTCAACGCATAGATTTTCCGATGGTAGGTATCGGAATGCCAGGTCATTTTTTAATTCGTCCCGATTTTCCAGATGTGGGAATTTATGTTGATGCTTTTAATCGAGGGGAGATTTTATTTGAGCAAGATTGCGAACAAAGATTAAGCCAAATTTATCAGCAATCTGTAACTATTTCTCCCGCGTTATTAGAACCTGTAACTCCCCGCCGCTTTTTGTCAAGAATGCTGATGAATCTGAAAATGGTTTATCTTAATCGTGGTGAATGGCTGAAAGCTTTAGCAAGTATTGAACGGATTTTATTGTTGTTTCCTGGGACTCCGACAGAACTGCGCGATCGCGGTCTACTCTATTATCAAATTGGTGAATTAGTCTCAGCTTGCCAAGATTTAGAAAGTTATTTGATGCAGGTTCCTAACGCGGAGGATGCGAGTTTTATTAGCCAATTATTAGCACAGATTCGGCAAAATTTATAAATCACAATTCTTGATTTATTAACTACTTAAATCCTGGAACTTGTTCTTGAGCGACTAATTTTAGTCGTCGTAATTGGGCTTGCATATCTTCTTTTGTCCAAGCCGCAGCAAAAGTATTAAATCCCCAACGAATCAGCGGGTTAGCGGCTGTAAATTCAAAGCGATTAACTAATAGTGTACCATCGGCTACAGGTTGACATTCCCAGCGATCGCGTCCTTGAAAAAAACCTGTAAATTCCCAAACAATTAAGCCTGGTTCTCGTTCCACGACTTTACTGTTTAAAGTAGGTTGTAAAATGGGAATTTGAATCACAAATCGACTGCAACTACCAATTTCTGTGTTCCATTCACCTACAGGATAGCAACGCAAAGCTGGGTTTAACCAGCGGTGCATTAAAACGCGATCAGTTATACAGCGTTCTACCACCGTGGCGCTAGCTTTGATCTGAATTGATTGCTCAAAAACTTGCCTATCTAATGTCACTTTCAATTATATTCCTTTCTGTTCAAACTTAAGGCCAGATCATTCAAAGATAAGATCTGAGTAAATATTCTTATTTACTCTATCTTAGGTTTGAATTATCCTCTAACTTAATTATCAATCAAGTTTTGCACTTTTGGATTAAGAAAAACCATTAAATTAATATTTAACATTTGACCAAGGGTAATTTTAAATACCCTGGCCGGAGGTGGATTTTACTTAATTCCTAAAACAGGTGATTTTTAAGATTTGTTAATTAGTTAAATAATTTACTGAAAATCCGAGTAAATTCCCTGGTTGGCTATTTACCCAAAAAGATAGATGACAAGAAAAAAATAGTGAATTTATGTTTAGCAAAGACAAATTTATGGTATGTTAACCAACAATTCTGACAATAAATCAGAAAAACTATGAATAACATTTGGCAAAGTACAGCACATTTAGTTTTGAGTGTGCCGACTCCTTCCGATCAAATTTTGGCGCAGGTTACGAGAACAACTAATCCAGTAGATGACACTGTTGATGTTGTCCAGCGAACCACTAGCAACATTGGTGACTTTTTACCAAAATTGTTAGGTGCGATCGTCATTTTAGTTTTAGGCTGGCTATTAGCGGTAATTATCGCTTGGGCAGTCAAGAAACTGCTAAATCGCACTAGCATTGATAATAGGATTGCGGCTTGGGTGACAGGGCGACCTGACGCGGAAACTCTACCTGTAGAAAAGTGGATTTCTGATGTCATATTTTGGATCATTTTCATCTTTGCCGTAGTCGCTTTTTTACAAGCACTTCAGCTGACAGCGGTTTATGAACCTCTAAATAATTTACTCAATCAGATCTTTCTTTTCCTGCCCAAATTAGCAGGAGCAGCTATTCTGTTAGCTATTGCTTGGGTGCTAGCAACAATAGTTAAATTGGTAGTGACACGCTCATTACAAGCTGTGCGATTAGATGAGCGTCTTAACCAAGAAGTTACCGAAACAAACAACCAATTTTCTGTAAGTGAAACCATTGGTAATACACTTTACTGGTTTATCTTTTTACTGTTTCTCCCCGCGATTTTAAGCACATTAGAATTAGAGGGAACTTTACAACCAGTACAGCGGTTACTCAATGATATTCTGTTAATTTTGCCGAATATATTTGCGGCAATTTTGATTGGTGCAGCAGGTTGGTTAGTTGCTCAAGTAGTACGGCGAATTGTCACCAATTTGTTAGTAGCTGCGGGAACTGATAGATTTGGTACTAGTGTCGGAATTAATCCTTCGACAACCGGGAAATCTCTATCTTGGATTATTGGTACAATTGTCTATGTACTGATTTTAATTCCCGTTGCGATCGCAGCCCTGAATGCTCTGAGAATTAGTGCGATTTCGATTCCTGCGATCGCCATGCTCAATGATATTCTCAGCGCAATTCCGAGAATTTTTACGGCTTTAATTATCTTAGCGGTAGCTTATGCGATCGGTAAGTTTTTAGCTGATGTTGTCACCAGTATCTTAACAAGTATTGGCTTCAACAATGTCTTTAACTGGATTGGTTTACCTACACCCAAACAAACCCGTAGTAGAATTATTGTGTCTCCGTCCGACATCCCTGTTGATAGTCTGACACCAGAAACAATTGAAGAAAAAACTGCTTCGAGAACTCCTTCGGAAATTGTCGGAATCATTGTATTAGTGGGAATCATGCTGTTAGCTACAGTAGCAGCTGTAGAAGTTTTAGCATTTTCAGCCCTCACCGCAATTGTTTCGGGAATTGTCGCTATAGCAGGACAAATTCTAGTTGGTTTAGTGATATTTGCGCTCGGTTTGTATTTAGCAAATCTCGCTTTCAATATCATCACCAGTTCAGGGAGTCAACAAGCATTAATCCTCGGAAATGCGGCGCGAATTGCGATTATTATCTTAGTTTCAGCAATGGCTTTACAACAAATGGGCATTGCTGCGGATATCGTTAATTTAGCCTTTGGTTTATTGCTTGGTGCGATCGCAGTAGCAACAGCTATTGCCTTTGGATTAGGTAGTCGCGATGTTGCTGGCGAACAAGTTCGAGATTGGTTAGAATCCTTTAAACGGAAAAAGAATGAACCACCTCAACTTTAGGTAAGCAATTCAACAGTTTGAATCCATAAAAATGGGTGCTTTACAAAGGGAAAAAGCACCCATTTTTATCACTTACAATTAAGTTCGTTGTAGCGACTTCAGTCGTTATTATCCCAAAGAAAAACACTAAAGTGTTTACAACTAACCTGGTTTGTTGTAGCGACTTCAGTCGTTTGAAATTCTGCTATACAATTTCGCCCGCAATTCATCTTTTAAGCGATTCAAAATCGAATCTTCATCCAAAGAAGATAAAATTTGATCTACCACAGCTTTTGGGCCATCAGGACCCCAAGAAGCACCATTTGCTAAATAAGCTTTAGTAACTTGTCCAATTCCATAAGAAGAAACACCAGCTACACTTGCTTGAGTTAATGCTACAGAGAAATAAGCACCTAAAGATAAACCTCCCGTTGCTGGTGCGCTTAAACCTAACAAACCTTTTAAAGAACTTAAACCCAAATTTGCCACTAATTCACTAGCAGTTAAACCACCCATACAAAGAGCGATTCTTTTTAATAAAGATACTGCTCCTTGTTGAGTCATCTGAATACCGTAAAGTTTGGACAATGTTAAAATTAAAGCGACATCAATAATTGCACCACTAAATAAGTCTATTACTGTCAGAGGGTTAAGTGCGATCGCCACTGCTTTTGTCACCGAAGCATTCCAAATAATTCGATTGGCGCTACTTTCCCGAATTGCCATTTTTCGCTCTAACACTCGATCGTTTACTTCATCAGCAAACAACATCGAATTCAGCGCAATTAAAGACTTACCTTCACGATGTAAAATCTCTAAAATCTTTAATTTTAATTCCTCAATTTGCGGTTCTCCCGCCTTCATTTTTACCCCTAAACTGCCATCTTGTCGGCGCACTGCTTGGGCGACTAAAGGAGAAGCCGCCGCCATGACAATTTCATCAGGTGATAATAATTCTCGCACGCGATCGTCCCGAATTTTCTGATAAATTGCCATGCGATCGACTTCAGGATATTGGTCTATCTTGTTAAATACTAATAAAATTGGCTTACCAGCCAAACGTAATTCCGAAAGCGCACTATGTTCCACTTTCGTCATATCGCCAGCAATCAAAAACAAAATTAAATCAGCTTGTTTTGCCACATCTCGCGCCAAAGCTGCACGAGTTTCCCCATCTACCTCATCTAATCCCGGAGTATCAATTAATTCTACTTGCGAATTACCTTTTCCAGGTAAAGAAACTCGCAAAACTTGGGAATTACCATCGCCCACAGTTTCTTGAAAATAGTTCCAATTCGCCCTTTGACTGCTGCGAGTTACCCCATGTAAAGGCCCAGTTTCAAACACTTTTTCCCCTAACAAAGCGTTGAGTAAAGAAGATTTACCCCGCCCTACCATGCCAAACACCGCAATTTGCACCACTGAACGTTCTAATTTGTCCAGCATATTTTGTAAATCATGAATTGCTGGTTCTAGTCCGGCTTGTTCTTGGGGTGAAAGGTCTAAATTAGCAACAATCTCTCTTAAGGCTGTTTGCGCCTGTTTATAATTTAGTTCTTCTTGAATATCGGTAAAGCTAAAAATAGCATTGTCCAGTTCCCTTTCCAGGTCTGGGGAATTCGCGGAATTATTTTGTAAACTCTTTTGTGACCCAGAAAAAGTAGTCAAGGTCTATCCTCCGGTCAAATATAGGGTGGGGTGGTGGTAGTAATCTATTGCCATATTAGTCTCTATTTTGATCGTAGTGAGATTGACTCAAATTGCCATCGGTTTAGTATGGGAAATGAGATTTAAAGTAGATTGTCCTGAAATCGTGAGCGCAAAACGTCTACCAGAAACCACTGCCTTTGTCCGCATTACTGAACTGTGTTGGCTAGAGGGCAAAATTGCCGGAGAAGTGAGAGCCGAAGATTATGAGTGGCACTTCCAATGGTGTTTTAAACAGGGTAAGTTGTCTGTTCAACCTACTCTGGGGCGTGCTTTAATTATTGAGCCTTTGGGTAGATTTTTGGAACAGTCCGACTATCAATTAGAGCCAGGAGGAGATTATGCTTTCACCATCCGGGCTAAGTTTTAGAACTTAACAACTTACTAAACGTCCTAGATATCTTTCGATGAGTAGAATGGCGACAATATCATCTACTGGGCGGGGTAAGGGTCGCATTCCTTGGGGAATTAATTTGTAAAGTCCTTGAGGTGGGTACATTTGCCAATAGCGATCGCGTGCCTCTAAAGTACTATATCGTTCATCAACCAATATAATTCGCAAAGGTTCTGGCAGTTCTTGACTAAGTTGTTTTTTCCAAGTTTTAGCAGTAGTTTGATCTCCCATTACTAAGACAGAAATCGGATAAATTTGTCTTAATTCTTGAATGGTGGCGATCGCTTTTTCTGCCGCAATAACTTCGTGGTAGTGTAGTTTGCGATCAACCGCCATCACAGCTAAACCACATTTTTGCCTACCGGGATCGAAACCCAAAATTACAGGCTGTTTGGGTGATGGATTAGAGTCAGGATTAGGACTATCAGGAGAAAACATGAGTCAATTTTAGATTTTAGATTTTGGATTTTAGATTAACCTCTACAGATCCAGCAGAAAATTCCTCTCCTCTGCTCCGGGCGCACAAGCAGGTGCGGCCCTACTTCCCTGCTCCTTCACCCCGTTGGGGATGTCCTAAAAATTACTTGTCCGCCTTGAATTGCGACTAAATCCATTTTGACTGGCCCAGCAGTATAGGTAATATCTGATGCTACTACCTGCACATCTACAGGTTCTTTAGATTGTTTTAGTTGCTCTAAAAAGCGGGTTAATGTTTCGAGGCGATCGTCTCCGATTTGCATCGTATTAGCAACTATTCCAGCACGTCGGGCGCGATACTGAGAAGCTGCTATAAGTAACTCTATTCGCTGACGTAATTGTTCTTCTGTCATCTTTGTGGGATCGGTAGAAGTTACTGCTAATACTTCACCTGCTTGGAAAATCACGCGATTCGGAGCAACATCAGCAAATACCTGCACGGGCGATTCTCCCATGACATAATTACCAGCTGAAATAATGCGGACTACATAATCCTTACCATCATTTATTTTGTTAATTAATTGCTCTACTTCTGTCTCTCTGATCACAATTACCTGTTCTTTAAAGTTATCTTCTTCAGATCCTGGTTTAGTGCGTTGGATAGCCGATCGATTAGCTTGTGATAATAATTGATCTACTACTAAACGGGCAGCTTTGGGATCAACAATCCGAAATACACCAGATGCGAGAACTTGTCCGCGCAGCAATCTGACATTGCCTTGACGTAATTCTTGATAATCCTGATAATACTGCTCTAATGTGGCAACTTCTTGTTGCAGCAGGTCTAATTGTTTACCTCTTTGACTAAGTTGTTTCTCTTTTTCTGTGATTAATTTTTCCCGTTCAGCAATTAGTTGTTCGCTTTGATTAAGTTTTGCTTCTAACACTTTCAAGCGGCTTTCTTGCTGAGCAATTACTTGGTCTTGGATTTGCATTTTTTGAGCGCGAATGCCAATTTCTCGTTCTCTTTGATAAATCCGTTGATCCTGTGCCCTAATTCTTTTATCTCGCTCACTTATGGCTGTATCTCGGACAGCAATTTGTTGGTCTTGTGAGGTAATTGTGCGATCGCGTGCCGCAATTTTTTCATCTCTTTGATCCAGTTGCGCTTTTAGTTGAGTAATTTGTTGCTGTACTTGATCCCTTTGCGCGATCAATTCTTTTCTTTCTGATTGCAATCGAGTAATTTCTCCTCGCAGATTTTCTGTTTGCTGAGAAACTACTTTTAACTGTTCCTGAGTTTGATTTAATTGTCCTTGAGTTTCGCTCAGTTGCGCTTGGGTGCGATTTAATTGTGCTTGCGTACCAGCTTGTTTAGCTACTGCTTCCGAAAGTTTTGCCAACGCCATCTGCAACGCTTTATTTGTGTCATCCAAGCGTTTCTGTGCTGCTGCTTGCTCTGCTTTGGCTTGCGCTAATTCATTTTCTACTTGACTTTTTTCCCTTTCTACCTGAAATTTCTCTGCTTCTAAGAGCAGTTTTTCTCCTTTACTTTTTTCAACCTCTTGGCGGGCGCTTTTGAGATTTTTTTGAATTGACTCTAATCGAAAAACACCAGTGCGTAATTGGTCACTGGCGGCGAATAGAATTGCCAGTGTGGAACCAGAAATTAAACTACCTGTAAGGAGGGTGATCAACACCGCCGTGTTCTTTGGTCGTAAATTGAACAAGCTGAGTCTAGCTTTGCCCACTTTCGTACCAATGCGATCGCCCACCGATGCGATCACGCCTCCCAACACCAAAACTGCTGCGATCAGGATTAACCCGGTGGTCATATTCAGCTAAATTAGATCCATATCCAGACTATCTCACACCCCACTAATATTGAAGCTAGTAACTTAAATAGAGTGAATAAATTTACACCTATTTAAGTTTTTCCCTGACAGGAGAGGGGGAATTTGATTTCTGTCAAACCGCAATTACGTAAACTGTTGGCTTAACGCTACTGGGTTATGGACAGTGATCTTTTTCTTGTGGATGGAGATCATTTTTTCCTGCCTGAGATCGCCTAGCAAACGAGTCACCGTTACGCGAGTGGAACCTATGGCTTCAGCGATCGCCTGATGGGATAGCTTCAGATCTATGGTAATCCCATCTTGACCGGAAACTCCAAAATCCCGGCAAAGAATTAACAGAAAACTGACTAATCTTGAACCCATATCTCGATGAGCTAAGGTTTCAATCATCATCTCTGTTTGCAGGATGCGCGAAGACAAACCTCGCAGCATTAACATTGCCAACTCAGGGTTATCCTTGAGTGCTTGTTCTACTTGATCAATTGGTGCTGAGAGTAATTCCGCTGGTGTAAAAGCTACCGCATGATAAAACCGATCTGAGCGGTTGCCTGTAATCAGAGATAATATCCCAAACACACTATTTTCTCGCAGTAGCGCGACTGTAATTTCTTCTCCTGCTTCGTAAACTCGCGAAAGTTTTACCGCACCTTTGAGGAGAAAATATACCCTTTCGGCTGGATCTCCGGGGAAAAAAATAGTCTTTCCCCTTTCAAAGGTTTCTACAACAGGTGGAAATGCACCACCTCCTATTTGCCTAAACACAGATGCAAGCGGTCTATCATCTAAAACGACCATGTTTTTTACCCTCACCGACACCCAAGGAACTTATTTAATTCTTGGCAATTAACCTTAGTAATAACTCCTAGCATCCCAATTTCCAAAATCAAGCTTATGAGTTTTTGCTGTTTGGTCAAGATGTAGTTTATTTGATGTTTGTGTGTTTCACTATTAGGCGCTCCAGCACTTCCATAATTTTTTTGCCAATCGAGTCGGAGATATACAAAATTCCTGTGCAATATAACACATAATACCTACTCACATAATTGCATCTTACTCCTCATGTTTACAGAAATTTCCCAGCCTTAAAAGAGAGTTAATTCCTCGTGGTTTAACCCAAGAAACTATGGCAAAATTTGATGGTTCGGGGGATTTTTTCTGTATTTTAAGACACATTATTGCCAAATGATCTGTAATTTTAGCGAGATTAGCAGAATTTTGGCGCTGTTTCCGGGGCAACTCTCAGATATAATGAACGACTATGCTGAATTTAACCGGAAAAAACGCACTTGTAACTGGCATTGCCAACAATCGCTCGATTGCTTGGGGCATTGCCCAACAACTTCATCAAGCTGGAGCCAACCTTGGCATCACCTACCTGCCTGATGAAAAAGGTCGCATGGAAAATAAAGTGGCTGAGTTGGTAGCACCTCTCAACCCCAGCCTGTTTTTACCATGTGATGTCCAAAATGAATCCCAAATCCAGTCCACATTTGAAACAATCCGCGAAAAATGGGGTAAGCTGGACATTCTAATTCACTGTTTGGCTTTTGCCAAAAAAGATGATTTGTCAGGGGATTTTAGCAAAACCACTAGAGAAGGCTTTAATTTGGCTTTAGAAATCAGTGCTTATTCGCTGATTCAGTTGAGTGGGGCAGCTAAATCTTTGATGACTGAAGGTGGTAGCATCATTACGCTATCATATTTAGGCGGCGTAAGAGTGGTTCCTAACTATAATGTCATGGGGATCGCTAAAGCAGCTTTGGAAATGAATGTTCGTTACTTAGCGGCTGAATTAGGTTCGCAAAATATTCGGGTAAATGCGATTTCGGCTGGCCCGATTCGCACTTTAGCTTCTTCGGCAATTGGTGGAATTTTAGATATGATTCACCATGTTGAGGAATTGGCACCTTTAAAGCGAACTGTTACTCAAACTGAGGTGGGTAATGCGGCTGCTTTCCTATCTAGTGATTTGGCTAGCGGCATCACAGGACAAGTTTTGTATGTGGATGCTGGTTATCAAATCCTGGGATAGGTTAAGTTAATTTAGTGATGTGAAATTAGGTTATGCAAATTAGCGATCGCCAAGTTCTCTCTAACGAACATCCAGAACAAATTCCCCCCGCACGTATGGCAACTGTCAGACGGACTACGGGCGAAACAGATGTGCAGGTAACTGTTAATTTGGAGGGTACAGGTGTCTGTATTTCCAAGACGGGAATTCCTTTTTTAGATCACATGATGCACCAAATTTCTTCACATGGGTTGATAGATTTAGAGGTGCAAGCAACGGGTGATTTAGAAATAGATGATCACCACACAAATGAGGATGTGGGTATTACTTTGGGGCAGGCGTTGGGGAAGGCTTTAGGCGATCGCAAAGGCATTGTCCGTTTTGGTAATTTCCTCGCACCTTTGGATGAAGCTTTAATTCAAGTCGCTTTGGATTTTTCAGGAAGACCTCATTTAAGTTACGGTTTGGAAATTCCCACCCAGCGAGTCGGAACTTACGATACTCAATTAGTTAGAGAATTTTTTGTAGCCTTGGTAAATCATTCCCAAATGACGCTACATATTCGTCAATTAGATGGGATTAATTCTCATCATATTATTGAGGCAACTTTTAAGGCTTTTGCTAGAGCAATGCGAATGGCTGTGGAATATGATCCCCGTCGTTTGGGGAGTATTCCTAGTTCTAAAGGAGTTTTGTAAGATTTTTTTGAACCACGTTCGCGTAGCGGTGCGTAGCACTTAGACACGAAGAACACGAAGAAAGAAAATATTTGTAGGGTGCGTTAGCTATAGCGTAACGCACCATCCCGTCAAATTTAGACAATTGCCAAACTCAAACCACCGTTCCCCCCACTGGCAGACTTCAGCCGCCAGAATATATATGTTATAAAAGTCATAATTCTTAACGATTATTTATCAATGGTGGTTTCCTCCTCTGGCTTGTCTAAACTTAAAAATTCCTTGACAAAAAGAGTTTTATTTGGTAAGGAACTCTCTCCTGAGTTAGTCGCCATTCTATTGGTGTACTTCGTTCAGGGCGTTTTAGGGTTGGCACGCCTAGCTGTCAGCTTTTTCCTCAAAGATGAATTGGCACTAAGTCCGGCTCAAGTATCGGCTTTGATGGGAATTGCAGCTTTACCCTGGATGGTTAAACCTTTATTTGGCTTTATTTCTGATGGGTTGCCAATTTTAGGTTATCGACGGCGACCTTATTTAATTCTCTCTGGGTTTTTGGGATCTGCTGCCTGGATCAGTTTGGCGACGGTGGTGCATAGTGCTTGGGCCGCAACAGTGGCGATCGCCCTCTCCTCCCTCTCTGTCGCTGTCAGTGACGTAATTGTAGATTCCCTAGTCGTAGAACGAGCCAGGGGAGAATCAATTAGTGATGCCGGATCTTTACAATCTCTTTCTTGGGGCGCTTCTGCATTAGGAGGTTTAATCACTGCCTACTTAAGCGGCTTTTTATTAGAACATTACAGCACCCGCACTGTATTTGCTATTACCGCATCTTTTCCCTTAATTGTATCAATAGTGGCTTGGTTAATTGCTGAGTCACCAATGATTGAAAAACCAGATCTTTCCACAGCTTGGCAACAAGTTAAACAGCTTAAAAAAGCTGTTACTCAAAAAGCAATTTGGTTGCCCACCGCATTTTTATTTCTTTGGCAATGTACTCCCACCGCTGATGCTGCTTTCTTCTTCTTCACTACTAATGAGTTAGGATTTCAGCCGGAATTTTTGGGCAGAGTTCGTTTAGTAACTAGTGTGGCTTCTTTGCTAGGAATTTGGCTATTTCAAAGATTCTTTAAAAACGTTCCTTTCCGCACCTTTTTTGCTTTAACAACTCTGTTGTCTGCGGTGTTGGGAATGACAATGCTATTACTAGTTACTCACACAAACCGCGCTTTGGGAATAGACGACCATTGGTTTAGTTTGGGAGATAGTTTGATCCTCACAGTTATGGGGCAAATTGCTTATATGCCTGTGTTAGTTTTGGCAGCAAGGCTTTGTCCTCCCGGTGTGGAAGCTACTTTATTTGCACTGCTGATGTCTGTGACAAATTTAGCAGGTTTGCTCTCTTATGAGTTTGGTGCTTTGTTAATGCACTGGCTGGGAATTACCGAAACTAATTTTCAATCTCTTTGGATATTAGTAGTAATTGCCAATTTAAGTACTCTTCTACCTTTACCGTTTGTAAATTGGCTGCCTAAAGGCGATCCCCAAGCAGAAATTTCCGAAAAACATCTCCAACAAGTTCCGGCTTTGGAACTTGATTCTACTACTTCTAGGCATAAAGCACAACCTTTTTTACCTGATTTAATGTCAGAATTAGTGCCTCAATCTTTGCTAATGGAAGCAGAAAAATCAGCTGAATAAATCAAGTAAACTACCAAATATGCAAAACTTTCAAATTCCCGAACAAGCATCTACAGTGTCAGTCAAATCATACGATCGCCAAAAATGGCAAAAAGGTTATCAATCTCTCAAACAAGAATTTAATTACTGGATTGATGACATAGAAGGAGAAATTCCCCCAAATCTCCAAGGAACTTTATTTCGTAATGGCCCCGGT
>JBAVZX010001294.1:0-3166 GCA_049589015.1 Phormidium sp.
CCACCCGGTTGTACTGCTAATGGTAATAAATCACCATAGAAAAATCTTCGCAATTGATCGCCACTACCAAGTTGTCCTTTGCTTTTATTAATTATGTCGATCTTTTCTTGAGCCGTCATTTCCTGAGCAATGGCTAAATTTTGGAATTGCGGCAAAAAGCTATTTATCGCCACATCTCCCACACTAATAACACTAGCGAGGGCTAAGGAAGCGAACAAAGGATTGAGGGATTTGTGTTTTAACATCTACGTATTAATGGTGAGAATGCCTGATTACCATATCATCATCTATTTAAATTTCTTTGAGAAGTAGGCAAAATAGAATATGCTATATGCCATTTTGGAATAGGTGCAGTATGGATCGAATTGCCTGTATGCAGAGCTTTGTTCGGGCGATCGAAATGAATAGTTTTTCTGCGGTAGCGCGGGAACAAAAGACAACCCAACCAACGATTAGTAAACAAATTGCGGCTTTAGAAAAATATTTAGGAGTGCAGTTAATTGCTCGTTCTACTACGAATTTGAGCTTGACTGAAGAGGGGAAAAAATACTATCAATACTGTCAGCGAATTTTAGAAACTGTTGCGGAAGCGGAGGCAAGTTTAGCAGGAAAAGAACGAGCGACAGGAATTTTACGCTTGGGTTGTCCTGTACTGTTTGGGCAAATGCAGATTGTTCCCCGTTTAAAAGCTTTTATGGCAGATTATCCTGATGTGAAAATTGATCTAATGATGGCAGATCATTTTGTGGACATTGTAGAGAATGGTTTAGACCTTTTGATCCGCATTGGTAATCGTTTGGATAGTTCTCTGATTAGCGATCGCATCGGCACAACTCGCCGCGTCACAGTAGCAACAAAAAGTTATTTTGAGCAAGCAGGAGAACCGCAAAACCCAGATGATTTAGTGCATCATAATTGTCTGGTTTATACTCGTCTGACAACAGGCAATGAGTGGCATTTTCAAGGAACAAATGGCATTATTAAGGTGCGAGTAGGGGGTTCTTTTCAAACTAATAGTTCTGTTGCTATTCGCGCCGCAGTGTTGTCGGGTTTGGGGATTGCGATCGCCCCAGTCTGGATGTTTGGTGATGAGATTTACCGAGGCGATCTCAAGGTTGTGTTACCGGATTATCAGCCAACACCCTTACAAATTCATGCGGTTTATCGTCGGAGTCGTTTTTATCCGGCAAAAATACTTTGTTTTCGAGACTTTTTAGCCGCAGAATTTAAGCTCGATCCTTGGGTTTCCGACTACGGGGTTTGAGTCGCAAACAAGCAGAAAGAGTTTTTGGGGTATTTGCGATCGACTCAAATCAATCTATTCACAATAGAGTATTTTTGTCAATATTTAAATCGTAAAGTTTTACTAGTTTAGTCAGTCCTTAAGATTAACTTTTTTAAAGCTGAGGACTCATTATGTAATGAAATAACCCCCATTTGCTTAGAATATGAGCTTAAGTTCTTCTGTAGATTTCCAAACAAACAAAGAGGAATATTAAGTATGGCCGATCCTAGATATGCAGAGGTCGTTAAAGCCTATAATGGGGACCCTTTCTTGGGGAACTTATCCACCCCTATCAATGATTCTGCTTTTACCAAAACTTTCATCGGTAATTTGCCAGCCTACCGCAAAGGCTTATCTCCTATCCTCCGAGGTCTAGAGATTGGCATGGCTCATGGCTACTTCCTAATTGGCCCTTGGATTAAGCTTGGGCCATTACGTGATTATGGGGAAGCTGCTAACTTAGGCGGTTTAATCTCTGGCTTAGCGTTGATTCTCATCGCTACTGCTTGTTTGTCTGTGTACGGACTAGCCTCTTTCCAAGAAAATACAAGCTCTATACCTAGCAAGAATCCTCAAGCTCCCGACCAACTAAAAACTGCTGAAGGTTGGAGTCAATTGACTGCTGGTTTCTTTGTAGGTGCAATGGGTGGCGCTTTTGTTGCCTTTTTCCTCTTGGAAAATTTCAACCTTGTAGACGCTATGTTTCGTGGTGTAGTCCATCACTAAAGCTCTGTCTTTGGTAAACTGACGGAGATTTTTTGGATCTCTTGTCAGTATCATGGTCAGATAATCAATTTGGCAAAAATCACTTTAACCTTTTTGGAGATTCTGAAATGACAGGTTCATACGCAGCTTCTTTCTTGCCTTGGATTCTCATCCCCGTCGTTACCTGGCTCTTACCTGCCGTAGTCATGGGTCTGTTGTTTATCCACATTGAGAGCGAAGCTTAATTCTAGTTCTGTCTCACAGCAGACTCGAATCTTACTTTCAATTCCTGAAAATCCCTTGCTAAACGGTAAGGGATTTTTTACCCTTTAGGTAGTTGTTACTTTTGTATTTATGGTTATTGATATTTCGATTATTGATATTTCTACCTTTGTTAAATCTTTTGTAGCTGTGTTTGTTTTAGCTGATGCTTTGGGAAATGCACCTGTTTTTTTGATTTTAACGAAAGGAATGGAACTCGAGCAAAAAAATAAAGTGTTTAATAAAGCAGCTTTGTTTGCTACAGGGGTGCTACTTTTGTTTGCTCTAGTTGGACAAACAGTTCTCAATTATTTACACATTAGTATGGGTTCTTTGCAAGTAGCTGGAGGTCTGTTATTGCTGTTAATTGCTTTGCAAATGTTGGAAGGAAAAATGGATCAACCAATTGTGGAAGCAGAACGAGATATAGCAATTACTCCTTTGGCTTTTCCTTTGTTGGCGGGTCCTGGTACACTTTCAACAGTCATGGTGTTAATGTCGGAATCTCCTGAAGCGGGTTTAAGTGTTGCTTTGGGAATAATTACTGCCATGTTTATCTCTTGGATAATTGTCAGGCAATCTACTCGCGTTGACCATTTATTAGGTGCAGAAGGAGCGATAATTATTACGCAAATTTTGGGCTTTTTGTTGGCTGCTTTAGCAATAGAAATTGGCAGTGCTGGAATTCGCGCTTTATTTTTCATTTCGGCTGCTTAAATTATGCAACTATTCAGCAAACTTTTGAGTTCAGCGGCAACTTCTCTCAAGATTTTGGTTTCTAATGAACTATTTCCTGGCTTTAAATAAATTTGAAAAGTCGATGAGAAGTCGATGAGAAGTCGATAAACCGTCAATTTTCGATGAGAAGTCGATGAGTGAGTATAAATTGTAGAGACGTTGTATACAACGTCTCTA
>JBAVZX010001295.1:0-2361 GCA_049589015.1 Phormidium sp.
TGCCCGCCCCATCCTTAGATAACTATTATCGCTTTATTTATCTACACCTACTTAATCGGCGATAAACTGTGGCTAAAGCATCAGCGTCTCCTACATTTCCAGGGAACAAAACTACTGGTAAATTAGGAAATTGGGGATGATTTTCAGGTGTTTTTACCATCGAACAACCTGCTAAAATTTGCCCTAACAATCGCGCTGAAGTTAAAGCTAAACCTGTACTCAAAACATCGTTTGAGGTAATCCCACCTTTACTGATTAAAAAACCAATATCTTTAGGTAAACCTCGCACTACATCCATTAATAATGTCGAAACTTCCACGCCAAATTTTAACCGAGTTTCGGTATCGGGAAAAGAGAGTTCTTGACGACTGGTGTAAACTACTGGAGTTTTTCCTTCATTGTGAACATTATGCACAGTTTGCAATGTCTTTTCTAACAAAGCTGCACGTTGCGCTTCTGATTCATCTAACAAGTGAGAAACGTCAACTTCAATCCCTACAATACCGGGTTCTTGCAAGAGTTTTTCCAATTGTTCCGTTGTTTTCTTGACATGGGAACCAACTATTACCGCGCCTGGTTTCCCTTCTCGCACATATTCTGCCATATTTTCGGCGGGAATGGGTTGGGGAGGCAAAGCCGCTAATGCTGTTAAAATGCTGGCAGCACTGCGAAAGAGAAAACGTTTCCCTTGACTTGCTGCGGTGAGAATATCAGCGGCGAACTTGTTTAAATCAGGTTGAGTTTCGCCATCGACAACGCCACATTTGTTTCCCGAAAGTTGCATTAATCTGTCTACGCTTCCTTTGGGAATGTCTTTTAAGAGAAATCTTTCTACGGTGTTTGCGGGAATTCTGCCTTTGGTCTTTTCTTCGACGTACATCGGCAAGTAACTGTGATGATAGGCAAAGACGGAATCTTTGGCAAATTCGGTTGCATGGACGGGAGTGGGAGAGCCGTTAACTATTAAATAGTGTACGCTGTCGGTGGTGAATCTGCCGCCCTCGAAAAATGCGGGAACGAGAAAATGTGCGTCAAAGGGACCTAGTTCTTCGGCTATTACGTCGGTTTCTACGGGATAATGTCCGCGTAAGGTGGAGTCGGAACGACTGACGACGAGAAAATCTTGGATCTTTTCTGCTTCTAGGGCAATTTTCAGGTTATGGCAAACTTCTCGCGTGACTTGCGCCGCTGCTTCTGGCGTTAGTGCTCTGGTGTTGGTTAAAACAAAGAAGATGGGCGAGTCGTCTTTTAACCCTAGTCGCAAGGTGTCTACATCCCAGCGTGTCAGCAACAAACAGCTGTGGACGGTTTGCGAGCCAGTGGGGTCATCATCGAGGACAATAATTTTAGGTTTGCTGGACATTTTTCACTTTAACGCTGATTTAGCAATTTTCTCATTTCTTCTTGGACAGTAAGGCTAATTTGCAAAGATTGGTTGAGTAATCTTCCGTATTCGTCGGCGTTTGCGTTGATTTGTAAGGCTTGTATTGCGGCTAGGTTGTTGGTTAAAATTTCGGCATTGTTGGCGAGTAGGTTTTTATTTTCGCGCAAAATGCGATCGCTTTTCAACGCCCGGACTAAATCTTCCCGCGTCAGTTGCAATGCAGCAATCACTTTTTTTCTCTCGCTTAAACTACTGCTGGAGTTGCTGACTGTTTCCAGTTGGTATTTGATATCTATTGCTTTAACTACTGCGTGATATTTATCAACTTCGTCTAGCAAGTTTACTAGTAAGTCTGGACTATGCTTTTTTAACCAAATCAATCGCCCAACTACGATGACAATGGGAAATAAAATTATTAACAGAATTGCCCATTTTAATGATGCACCTCTGGTGGGTAAAATAATAAATACATAAACAACTCCCAAAAGAATTGGTGTCAGCGCTAAGGCAATAGAAAGTTCATTTAACCAAAAAGTCCATTTTTTACAAGAGTCCTGCAAAATCGAAGGTCGGAAAATGTCTTCAGGGTCAATTGCAGTTAAATGTTTGATTTCCCCCGCAGAGATTTCTAAACCTAACAAATCCTGCTGTAAAAAGTTGCTTTTACTCATTAAATCGCTCACCTTTTAAATATTTCATTTCATCTTGAATACTCATGCCAATCTGTAATGCTTCATTTAAAATTCTGCCGTATTCGCTAGCTTGTTCGTCTACTTGTAAGGCGGTTAAAGCTTTTAAGTTATTGGCAAATAAGTCGGGATTTAAGTTAATGAACTCTTGGTTTTCTCTAAGGATTTTTTCGGTTTTTAAAGCCCGGACTATATCTTCTCGCGTTAACCGCAAAGCTTCGATGACTCGTTCTCTATCTTTTAACTTGACTCCCGGATTTCCCGCGGCTTCAATTTGGTCGTTAATAT
>JBAVZX010001296.1:0-3300 GCA_049589015.1 Phormidium sp.
ATTCTAGATGCAGTATTTGCTCGTCAATTTGTAACAAAATTAGGCTGTCGGCGCGAATTGGTTCGACGCTTAATTCGGTTTTGAGGACTTGGATATTTTCGGGTTCTTTGTTAAGTAACCAACGGACAAATTGTGCTGGGTACTTTTCGGTGAGATATTTACTAATGTTGTCAGATGCCAAGGGAAAGTTTCCAATGAGGGATTAATATTACTTTAAAATTAAGGTAAACAAATCAATTGTCCATTTATTTAGAGATTTTCTATGCCTCCTCGTTGGCCCCGAAAACCCGATCGCAATGACCCCACTTTCCGCAAACTCGATGATCAAAGTAATCCAAATTCTAAGAACAGCCCCTAAAATTAAGTTTAGATGCCTATTCCATCAGAAATTCAAGTACTAATTGACCGATTCAACCGAGAGTTAGATGAGATTGAGCAGGAAGCCACTGAGGGGTTAAATATCCTCATGGGAGTAATATCCAGTTTTCCTGAGAATGTTATACTCGTTCAGTATTTGGCTTATCTCAATGCACTCCTACTTTTTGTAGACACTTCTCGAAGACAGATCGAAATAATTGTTGAAACTCTCACGCCAGTTGATGTGCCAACAAGTACGATTCAGGAGTCTGGGGAAGATCTAGGAACTTTACTGGGTCGGGTTCTAGAAGGAAAAAACCGAGTTGAACAGATTCTTAATTTCTTAAGGGGATTACCATGAAAGAATTACCTGATGAAAAAGTATTACTGGAAATGCTTGAAGTATTTAAAGATGCTGAAGTAAAAGCTAGAGAAATGAGTGAATTGGCGACTGCGATCGCTTTCAAATATCAAAAACGGATGCGCGAAATTAGAGAGGCTAGGCAACAACAGGCTAGTGGGGTTGAGTAAGACATGACTGAAACTGAATTAGCGGAATTAAAAGAATTTCTGGAATTGGCTAAAATTACTGAGCACCAAATGAAGGAATTAGCTGATTTTACTTTGGAGATCAACCAAAAATATGAAAAATGTTTAGCTGAAATTAGAGTAGCTAAGAAATTACGGGCTAGTGGCCTTGAGTAGTGCTATTTCTGAGAACTTTAATTGCTCCATAATTTTATAATATAAGTACACAGCTAATAGCGTTAAATGGTGAGTTATGAAAATAGAAAGTATCCGGCTAAAAAACTTTAAGGCATTCCGAGAAGTTGAAATTAAAAAACTTCCTAGAATGGGGGTTTTTGTAGGTGCAAATGGCACGGGTAAAACAACACTTTTTAATGTATTCAGTTTTCTCAAAGATGCCTTAACTGATAACGTTCATGTTGCCCTCACAAAATTAGGAGGGGGTAAAGGATTTCAGGAAGTAAGAAGTCGCAATTCAACTGGCTCGATAGAAATTGAATTGAAGTTTCGTCAAGATGATAAATCCCCATTAGTTACCTATTCTTTAAAAATTAACGAAGAGGATGGTCGCCCTATAATAGAAAAAGAGATTCTCCAATACCGAAGGGGTAGTAAAGGTCAGCCTTGGCGGTTTCTTGATTTTTCCAAAGGCAAGGGACAGGCTGTTATCAATGAACCAGATCGGGTTATAGATTCAAAAGAATTAAAACGAGAAGACCACGAGTTAAAATCTCCAGATATCCTTGCATTGAAAGGTTTAGCACAATTTGAAAAATTTCCGGCAAGTAAAGCGATTGGTGATTTACTTGAAAACTGGCATATTTCCGATTTTCACATTCATCAAGCTCGACCGGAAAGGGAATCGGGTTATGCCGAACACCTCTCAAAAGAGGGTGAAAACTTAGCAATGGTGACAGAGTTTCTCTATAAAAGACACCCTGATATTTTCCATAAAATTATTGAAAAAATGAAACAGCGAGTCCCAGGCATAAGTGAAGTTGATTCAAAAATTACTGAAGAAGGGCGGGTATTACTTCGGTTTAAAAACGGCGATTTTCAAGATCCTTTTTTGGCGCGATATGTCTCTGATGGAACTATCAAGATGTTTGCTTATTTAGTGCTTTTATACGATCCGAAACCTCATCCATTGCTATGCGTTGAAGAACCAGAAAACCAGCTTTACCCTCAACTTTTGAACGAACTTGCTGAAGAATTTAGGGATTATGCACGCAAGGGAGGGCAAGTTTTTGTATCGACTCATTCCCCTGATTTTTTAAATGGTTGCGAACTTGAAGAGGTATTTTGGCTACAAAAAGAAAGAGGGTACACAGTTGTCAAGCGAGCGAGTGATGATGAACAAATCAAAACTTATATGAATGATGGAGATAAACTCGGTTATCTCTGGCGGCAGGGATTTTTCGAGGGGGCTGACCCGCTATGAAAGAGCTTGTTTTTTTACTAGAAGAACAATCGGCAAAAGTAATGATTGAAGGAATTTTACCGAATATAATACTGGAAGAAATAAATATAGCTGTTCGATATATAGTTTTTGAAGGTAAACAAGACCTTGAAAAGCAGATGACACGAAAACTAAAAGGATATAATAATCCTGAAGCAGCATTTATCATTCTGCGCGATCGAGATTCTGGCAACTGCCAAGATATTAAAATGAAACTTAAACAAAAATGCGAAGAAGCAAATAAGTTTGAAGCAATTGTCCGTATTGCCTGCCGTGAACTGGAAAGCTGGTATCTTGCTGATTTAGAGGCGGTGGAAAAAGCATTTAATAAAACGAATCTTTCGTCACGGCAAAATGAAAAGAAATTCCGAAATCCCGACGATATTGGGAGTCCATCAAAAGAATTGAAATTGCTTGTACCTGAATACCAGAAGATAAACGGATCGAGAGCGATCGCACCTTACTTGAATATTGAAAACACGCGCTCCCGAAGTTTTTATCATTTTATCAGTTCAATCAAAAGAATTATTCAGTCTTCGCCTACAATTTAGTTAAGTACTAACTCTGTTTCACTTACTAGAAATATTTTATGCCTCCTCGTTGGCCCCGAAAACCCGATCGCAATGACCCCGCTTTCCGTAAACTCGACGACCGAATGAATTTTGCGACTCATGTAGCAATTTTTGCAGCTTGTAACTCTGGGTTATGGTTTTTCCATAATTTACAAAAAGCTGATTGGCCTTGGGCAGTTTGGGTGACAGGCGGATGGGCGACAATTTTGTTTGCCCATGCCTTGTATATTTTTGTCATTGCTAATTACTCTCAACCCACCCTTTCATCGCCGGATACACCTACTACCCCCTTGGGAAAAAGTTAGAACAAATTGGAAGAGTCTTTCTACTCTTCCAATTTTGGAAATTTAACTTTTATTTAGTAAAGATTCACCTTCTAGATAC
>JBAVZX010001297.1:0-8063 GCA_049589015.1 Phormidium sp.
GCTTTATAAGTTTAGAACATTACTTACCAAAGTTAATTGATTAGCCTCTATGCCAAAAAATTCTCACCCACAGCAGCCAGAATCTTCTAAGAACGACCAAAATCTCAATACAGAATCCCAACCGATTTTGACCAGCGATCAAGTAAAAGCTGGGACAAAAGTAATAATGACTCATGCTGAACGACAAGCTTATCTTAAAAAATCTGGTCTTGCGGAGTTATGTGGCGTTGCTGATTTGTTACCTGAAATTGAAGAATAAAAACCTGCAACTATTAATGCTGATTTGTCACTTTGGGAAAAACTTTCGATAAATCGAGGCTTAATTCAGGAAAAGAAGGCAAATTAACTGATTCATTTGGCAAAAAAATCACTTTTCGTCGATAACCGAAGTTACGTTTTTGATCTTGATATGGTTCACTATAATATTCTAGATAATTTGCTACTAAGTTAAATATCCAGTAATTAGAAATACCTGCTTCAGCGTAGAGAGTTAATTTCACATCTTGATCGTACTTTAAGGAAGAATCAGCAATTTCAATTAATAGTAATATATCATTTGGTCTAGGATGTGCTTCTAAATAATCATCGTCTTGATTCCGCGCAATTACTAAATCTGGTTCGGGTTCGTTATTGTTAGATATAATAATTGGTTCTTGTCTTCTAATTATTGCCTGTTTTTGAATTAAGTTTAATAACTCTCGATACAAACGAGTGTTACAAACAGAGTGAAGTGTATTTTTTGCTGCCATTTGGATGATTTCTCCGCGAATTAATTCTACTCGGTCATCTTCACTAAAAAATCCGAGTTCTGTTAGGCGGTGATATTCGTCGATTGTAAATTTTTTGGCTTTGGTAACAGTCATTTTATTTTAGATTTTAGATTTTAAAAACAAATAAATTTGGTGACTCAAATATTTTAGTATACTTGTGCTTAGATTTTAAGCTGTTAATTGCGATCGCACTCCTCCACCAGTTCCAGAAATACGATCGCTAACTAAACAACCTTTACCAAATAAAAGGAATAAATCTGGATGTCGATCGCTTATACTCTTCATATTCTGGATACTTCACTGCCATTTGCTGTTCTTTTTGCAGCATTCTTTGGATGTAAAGAATTGCGATCGATACCGGAACCAAATAAGCCCAAATTGAACCAGCAACCACACTAAAACTAAGATATCTGAGAATATCGCCAAAGTAATTAATGTTGCGAGAAAATCGCCAAATATTATCCTTCACTAATCCAGCTTCAAATTGCTTCGCTGTCATTTTTTGCACGTCAGCACTAGTATTAATTAAACTACCAAAAATGTACAAAGGCAAAGCTATACCTACTGTTGTCAATGCCAGAGGTATTGGATTTGTGAAAGCAAAATATCCCGGCATAGCATAAAAAAATCCCACAATTGCAGTAATCGAAATAAATCCTATAGCATTAACTGGTTCATTAAAAAACTGCCGTCTTTGTGGATAAAACCACTGTTCTAATAGCCACCAAGTACAATAACTAATATGCAAACATAGATAAATTACTTGGCGTAAATTATGCACACCGAAAACAACAGCAAACCCAATTAAACAAAAAGTAGTTAACACTTTGGCTGTGTTAATTGCTGTCAATTGGGTAACTTTAGAGGTGACTAAACTCTCTGTATTTTCCATTGTTTCTGATATTTAGATAAGGGTTATTTTCCTATTTTAATGGATTTTTCAAGAGTAATTAAACTCAACTTTCCTCTCTCCCACTACTTCTGGCGCATTGGCAATTAAACGCAAATCATCACAATAAGCTGTTAACCAAGGTTGACCTAAGTTTAAACTAGCGAAAGGACTGTCTGTAGGTATTTGCAATTTACCGCTAACTAATCCCATCCGAGAGGCAAATTCACCTTTAAATAACAAAAGATCGGAAACTGAAGAACTAAAACTTGGCAAAGCTAAAGAAATAGGCAATGCCAAACTAGGTTTAGTGTAAGTAAGACTACAAAGTTCTTGGTTTCCTTGTCTTACCGTTACACTAGACTCTTTTCCTGATAACCAAGTAAATTCTGCTAATTCTTTTGGTAATCCCCAAATTTCTCGTCCACCAGCTACAGAGTCAGAATTATCTACATAAATGTGGGAAATCCAACTACCGATTTTGCCGGAATAACTAACTAATCCTGCTACTACAATTAACTCGCTATATTCCAAAGTTGAACCGAATTTATAAGAGGATAAATAAATACCTCCAATGGTTTTTCCGGGCCAAACTGACACAATTTCTAGTTCTTGGGGAATTAAGGGACGCGATCGCTCAATATCCACCAACTGAACAGTTTGCACGGCGTAACCTTTTAATGTCCAAGGTGCGATCGGATAACTCATCTCTGTTGCTCCTCCTAATTGATTTTTTCACTCAATCTATCTTCGGAAAATGCTAGTCAAAAGTATCTTTAGAAGTAATTTCCCAGAGTGAGTAAATTGCTGTCTCAATTTTCACTCTGAAACTAAAAAAGCATTGGGGAAGCGAGTTTGAATCTTCGATAAATACCTCTGTGCTGTTGCTTGATCGCTAGCATTACCAGCTTGCACAAAAGTTGTCGTTTGTCCATTAATATTTACATAACAGCGAATTGCATCACCTAACTGCGATCGAACAAAATTAAAACTCCCCACACCTGACACTCGTACTACAAAATGACCAGGTAACGGACTAGGACAAATCGGTAAGCGATTTTGTGCTTTCGCTTCTGGAAATGGCGCTAGAGAAACCAAACTGAATCCCAGAATCATGAGAATTTTTTTCATTATTCATCATTTAATTAATGCTCTAATTTCTAACTTAAGACAGAGCCTACTTTCTTCAATTGTTTTTACATTATTTAATAGGTCTTAACAATAATTCATACTTTTTCGGAGTTCTCAAGATGCAAGACACCACCCAAGTCACACCAATCGCCGATCCTCAAGAACGCAATGCCTGGAAAACAGGCTTTACTCCCCAAGCAGAAATTTGGAATGGTCGTTTAGCAATGCTGGGCTTCGCCGCTGCCGTATTGATTGAACTATTTTCCCGCCAAGGACTTCTCCATTTTTGGGGCTTAATGTAGGAAAGGCAAAAGGCAGAAGGCAGAAGGCAGAAGAAAGTTTGGAGTTTGGAGTTTTGAGTTGTAGGGGCGGGTTTAGCAGAAAATTATTTACTCACAGCAGAAGAGTAAACAACAAAACCCGCCCTTACAGAGTTTTGAGTCCCCTTGTCCCCTTGTCCCCTGCTCCTCTGCTCCTCTGCTCCTCTGCCGATAGTTGCATTTTTGCCCAGCATCAGTTACATTAATTTACAGGACTTAATAAAACTTCATTTACGGAGTTGAGACTATGCAAGGTGAAAATCGCAACGATGTCAAACTCGGCTTTACACCCCAAGCTGAGAATTGGAATGGTCGGTTAGCAATGATTGGTTTTATTGCTGCCGTAATTACTGAGCTAGTTTCTGGTCAAGGTGTTCTGCACTTCTTAGGTTTAATGTAATTTTTCTATTCTTTTTACCTCTGACAATCTGAAACGAACAGTTGATAGGGAGTTGAACAAGCTCCCTATTTTTTGCTATAAACAAAAGCTCCAATAGCGATCGCTACTGGAACCTAATAAAAGTATGGGTAGCTTTTTGCTAACGAATATATTCTTTAAGAATGCTATTGCGATTAGGATGGCGCAGCTTCCGCAACGCCTTAGCTTCAATTTGGCGAATTCGTTCGCGAGTCACATTGAAAATTTGCCCAATTTCTTCGAGAGTCTTCATTCTGCCATCATCCAAACCATAACGCAGACGTAAAACATCCCGTTCCCTTGGACTGAGAGTATCTAAAACACTTTCCAAATCTTCCCGAAGTAAATTCTTAGAAACTTGGTCTTCGGGAGTTTCGCCATCGGATTCAATAAAATCCCCCAACCGAGAATCTTCTTCTTTACCGATGGGGGTTTCCAGAGAAATAGGCAACTGAGCAGATTTAGCAATGAATCGCAGCTTCTCGATGGTCATTTCCATGCGAGTAGCAATTTCCTCTTCAGTAGGTTTACGACCCATTTCTTGCGACAACAATTTGGTGGTTTTCTTAATCCGGGAAATGGTTTCGTACAAGTGAACAGGTAAACGAATCGTGCGAGATTGATCGGCAATTGCTCTAGTAATTGCCTGACGAATCCACCAAGTCGCATAAGTAGAGAACTTATAGCCTTTTTCGTGATCGAATTTTTCAGCTGCCCGGATTAAACCTAAGCTACCTTCCTGAATTAAATCTTGGAAAGACAGCCCGCGATTCATGTATTTTTTAGCGATCGAAACTACCAAACGTAGGTTAGATTGCACCATTTTGTCCTTCGCACGTCGCCCCAAATGGAGGCGATGACGGAACGCAGGCAACTGCATATCTACCGCTGCCGCCCATTCTCGATCGTGGGGGTCGCGTTCTAACTGATCGCAAAGACTCTCTCGAATCCGCTCCAATTCCAACAAATCAGCAATTTTTCTTGCCAATTCAATTTCTTCATCCGCCCGTAACAGTCTAATGCGACCAATCTCTTGCAAATACAGGCGAATTGAGTCTTCTGTATAATGCTTTTTCTTAGTTTGCGCTCGACGACGGTTAGAGCGTACCTTACCAGGCTTTCCATCGTCTTCTTCAGGGGACACATCTTCAAAATCGTCTTGATCCGCTTCTTCCACTTCTTCCGCGAAGAATGCTAGTTCTTCAAGTGAGGGGGGTTGCAGGTTTTCAAGTACGTTGTTAGCCTGGGTCATGCCGCGTTCCTCATGCTCCTTTGGGTTAACAAAATCAACAACTAGACATCATGATGCAATTAATCTCCCAACATATTAACCAGTAAAAGAGGAAATAAGCATTAAAAGCTTATTTATTAACTAACTGGTTATGGGAAAAACACTGTGCTTCGCAGTTAAAACTTACGAGTTAAGTGGAAGCATAAGTGACTGAATTTCTGGTTGGGTCTTGTCAAGATCTTTACGATTGTAGCCTTTCTCACAAAAATTGCCAGCAGTTTTTCTTTTTATCCATGCAGTTTTTCCATGTCTCCATTCAACTGGAAAAATATTGAAAATTTTAGTGCTGCATCGGCTTTTGCCCAAAGATGCTTAGCACGGAAAATATTCTGCAAGTTAGGGGATAATTTGACCTGCTTTCTTGCTGGAGAGAGAGTTCAGGTGAACTTTCCCCACAAAATTTTAGACAATAGGCTGGAGGATAACCAGTTGGTTTTTGTCCTCAGAGTTGCGAATAAGCCTACGTAAAGTATTGCACCCATTTTCAGCTAGTTTAGTTGAACTAATTTGCTAGTTTCTGTTGCCATTGGTCATGTTAGACGATTTTGCTGAATCTTGTGGATTTTCGGATTATTTGGTTGCTAATGATTCCTGATTTAAGTGGAATCTAGATTTAACGAGTTTTTCGTCTCTCCTAAGTTTAGCTACCAATACAGTCAGTAACCACAAAAGCTTAGTACTCAGTAGCGACTCTGGATGTACTGACATCGTTAATCTGAGTCACTGGAATCTCTGTTTACATTCAAAGTACTAAGTTTCAGCCGTAGTAGTCTTGACAAATGGTTAAACTATACTCTGTCATTCTAATGAACTTAGATGTCAAATGACAGCTACTAGGATAGATAAATTTACCAGATCTTTACATTTCTCTGCTTGCCAGGTGTAATTTCGTGCATCAGGGAACTTGATTAAACTACTTGACTTAGTTGCCAAAGCTGCTCCACTGTAACAAATTTAAAACCTCGTTGAAGCAAATTTTTCACAATTAGGTCTGTGGTTTGGGCAACATCAGCGCCACCAAACATCCCATCATGTAACACAATCAGCGAACCATTGCGAACTTGAGATAATACTCTCTGTGCTACAACAGCTACTCCAGGTAGTAACCAATCTTCAGGAACTACACTCCACATGACAGGGCGATAACTCCAACTTTGTAAAGATTTCAAAATTTGCGGTGTAAAAACACCATTAGGAGGGCGAACATCTCTGATAGAGGTTTGAACGTAGTCAAAATCTAACTCACAAGCTTGAGCGATCGCTAACTGCGTCTTTGCCAAATTCTCCTTTAAAATAGGCGAAGGGAACCTAGTAAACATCTGGTGATTATACCCATGTAAACCTACCCAGTGTCCTCGCTGATAAAGTGCTTTTGCTACCTCTGGCGACCTTTCCACACAAACACCCAACCAGAAAAAGCTGGCAGGAATTTCATACTTATCTAAAACTTTCAATAGCTGAGGCGTATATTCAGGATGGGGGCCATCATCAAAAGTTAAAGCCACAATCGGTTCTTTAGTTCTTCCCGACCAGAGACAGGCGGGAAAAGTGGGTTGAAGAATGTGATATAAAATCGGATAAACCGGAGCCAGCTGCATTCAAACAAGATGAAACAACACCTAACTTTAAATTAGCAATAAAAATTCTGGTTTTGGGGATTGGGGCAAAGTTTTGAGTTTTGAGTTTTAAGTAGAAAAGAAAGTTCTAAGTTTTTAGTTATCTCCTCTGACCCTGGAACCCCTCTGCGTCTCTGCCTTTACCTGATGGCGTTTTACATTGACTGGCATTGAGAAAGAGGCGGTAGCTTCACCCAATTTAGGATAATTTTCTAATAATCTTAAGCCGTCGAGAACTGCATCCCGAATTATTTCTTCTGTTTCCCGATTCAACATCAGGCGAAAATAATCAGCAAGCCAGACTTTGTGACTAAAATCAAATTTCTGAGCAGAACTTGTTAAATAGCGAACGGCGATTAAACGTTTTAAAGTGTCGGCATCAGTTAAATCTGCTAGCATTTGGTCAAGCTTGGTTTGGTCAGGTTTTGTTTGCTGGGCGAGGATTTGCCAAACCAGTAATCCTAAAATTGCTAGAGTGCCTAAAGATTGGAGTAATATAGCAAATGTAATCCAAGAGCTTTGGGTATCGGTGCCAATTGCGATCGCCAAATAACTACACAGCGTAGCAAAACCACCACTAATTACCGCTACTGCTAACTGACGATTTGCACCTGTCACTAATGGGCGCAAGTTCGACCAATAAGACTGCCAATTGCCCGATTGTAGGCGATAAACTAACCACATCGTTACCACACCGATGCTGGTTGCCAGGAACAACCTTCTATCGCTAAATATAATCGTCATCGCCACAATCAAACCTAACAGCCAGTATCTCGAACTACTTGAGTGTTTACCAGAAAAAGATTTGAAAGTTCTACTTTGGAACTCCAGAATTGACGAGTTCGGGAGTTGATTAACCACTTCTTGCCACCAAGAGGAAGCCTGTGCCACCTTGCTTACCTGCTAGATAATAAATTTCTGTGGTATGGAAAATTAGTCATACCATTTATAAAAACAATACCATCTATCAGGAGATTTTCAGCTACAGCCGAAACTTAAAGTCATCCAAAATAAATTGACCATCAAAAGCACAGTAAGTAACTCGATAGATATCTGCTGCGGTAACAGTAAGCAATACGTTCGGTGGAATTGAAGAGTCAGAACCAGCTAAATTTGGCTCAGAAATCTCTACCTCTCTGAGCAGTTGATTTTCTTGGTTATAAGCCGCTAATACCAACTTCTGAGAAGTAGTGACAAAAGCACTCACAGATTTAACCGGGTGGTGAAACGCAGCTTCCAACCATCCACTCTTAGGTGCTCCCATTAACACTGTATTGCCAGAGTGTGCTGGAAAAGCTGGATTGGACGGACGAATAGCTATGCAATTATTAAATGTAACTCCCCATTGTTGAAATTGGCGATCGACAACTTCAAAACACATCAAGTCTTCAAAATTCAGAGAAACTTGCGCGGGAGTTGTCACAATGCAATCAGATTGAAATGTTTCTTGTTGTCGCTTAGCAGTGGCGATATGAATTGGTGCATCAGTCTTTTCATCTATAAGCAGTTCTATTGCTGCCGATATTTCCAACTCACCTTGTTCAATATCGGATTGCTTGACCATGACGCTATTTAATGTCATTTTGTTCCACCTAAGTGAGTAATGAATCAATCAGTTGGTGCTCTTA